>DASCRE010000038.1:0-10060 GCA_034408645.1 Fidelibacterota bacterium
CATTGATCTCCCGTTTCTCAAGTTTTCTTTTGAGTATCATGATTATTAATATTATAATTTAACATATGGAATGATTTCAAGGGGAACAGGTATAATAAAATTATTACCGCGATGGAAACTATTAAATAGTCATATCAATTGTGTGACCCTGTAGATATATGGGATACTGCCAAACATCAAAAATAAGTTTGGATAGAAAAAAGAGAGTAATGTCTCAGCTGTTTATTGAAACAGGGTGTTTTCTACTATTACTTCTGACGAAAGACAATTCTTCCTCTAGATAAGTCATAGGGAGACACCTCAAGTCTGACCATATCTCCCGGAAGGATCTTTATAAAGTATTTTCTCATTTTTCCGGAAACATAACTTAAAACCTCATGTTTTTTTCCTCCAATTTCAATCTCTACACGAAACATAGAGTTTGGAAGTGCTTCCTTTATGATACCATCAATAGTTATGGGTTTTTCCTTAGCCAAAATTTTCCTTTTTAGTATTTATATTAAAGTCCGTTTTATCTATGTCTTTGGAGCTACTGCTAATGACAATTTAAAGTTTATGTAATATATTCTTCTATTCTAAAATAATAAGGGCTACTTTGTTTAAAATCATTCCACTGTATGTTTTTAAGAGATGACAATCTTACGATCATTTGATATTTTTAAAGTTCAATAATTTATTTTAACTTCTAAAATGACTTCTGTGCCATTTAGAATAATGGTGGCGCTGGCTGCCCGAGGAGATGAACAATCAGTTATAAAACAAGCCGTATTATATACTGAAAAGTTTAGTGCACAGTTAACAGCAATACATGTAAACCAACCAGCCCTGAGCCAGCCCAAGGGGGCTATTGGCCAAAAAGTTACTGAAGAGGATATCCGAGGTAGATTTATTGAATATGGTTATATACATATTGTGGAGGATGTAAAGATCATTGTTGAATATGATGAAAGCATATCCAAAATTATAAATAAATATGCGGATAATATAAATTTAGTTATTCTCGGGCACAGGAAACAGACTACTTTTAATTCCCGGATTATGGATTCCATTGACGAAGGAATCTCTAACCTTTTGTCCTGCCCTGTTCTGGTTGTGCAAAAGAAATGACATCTTAAATTTCTCCTGTAAATAGAACCAGATTACACAATGGAACATACTGTTCATCATTTCAGCGCTCTTATACCCATCGTTGTTTTTTTAGTTGTTTATGTTGCCATAACTTTTGAGTTGGTAAATAAAGCAGCAGCGGTGCTTACAGGAGTTGGTGTTCTCGTTGTTTTGCGTGTTCTTAATGAACATCAGGCGGTCGGATTTATTGATTTTGAAACACTGATGCTTCTTACCGGAATGATGATTCTTGTGAGTTTGATAAAACAATCAGGTTTTTTTACCATTGTATCTGTGAGAATCGCTGAATTTACAAAAGGTAATCCAATAAAGATTTTGTGTCTATTTTCAGTCATTACGGCTCTCATGTCTGCATTTCTTGACAATGTGACCACTGTGCTAATAGTTATTCCCATTATTATCGAACTCACCAGGGGAATGGGTTTAAATCCAAAAAACTATGTTCTGAGCCAGGTGTTTATTTCCAATATAGGCGGAACTGCAACACTTATTGGAGATCCTCCAAATGTAATTATAGGATCCAAAGTTGGACTATCATTTAATCAATTTATTTTAAATTTAACACCCGTTGTTATCCCTATATTTATTATTGTACTTGTTTACATCTGGTTCATCAACAGAGTTGAATTCAAACCTATAAATACCAGCATGATAAAGTTGGTTTCTGTAGAACTTCTATTGGAGAAAATCCGGTTTGAATTTTCAAATGTAAAAATAAATCGAACTCTAATGATCAAAAGCATTGCCTGCCTTATAATTGCCATTTTGCTTTTTATCACTCAGACAATCACACATGTGGCACCGGGAATAGTCGCACTCGGGATGGCAATGGTATTATTAATTATATCCAAAGCAAATGTGGAGCAGGTACTTGAAGAAGTGGAATGGAGCACACTATTGTTTTTTACAGGTCTTTTTATTTTGGTGGGGGCGCTGGAAGAATATGGCGTAATTGAATGGATAGCTCATAACGTGTTCATGAATGTCGGAGACAATCCCTACGTTATTGTGTTGATGGTTCTGTGGGTTTCGGGGATTGCCTCAGGATTTCTTGATAACATCCCCTTTACCATCACCATGATACCTATTGTCCATCTAATGCTTGAAAGCAATCCTATCCCCAATAATATTCTTTGGTGGGCTCTTGCGCTGGGGGCCTGTTTGGGAGGGAATATAACAATGATTGGCTCATCAGCAAATATTGTTTCGATAGGGATTGCAAAAAAACATGGGGTGGAAATCTCTTTTATAGACTTTATGAAGAGAGGAATGATAATCACGCTGATTTCACTGGTTTTATCATCCATATTTCTTTTGATTTATCTGAGATTATCATTATGAGTACAGTAGATCAGAAAATACTGGACAGCCTGTTCAGGGATATTGTTAAATTTTACTCATCCTCCAAAACCAGCACTATAACACTTAGTGCGCTCATTAATGCAATAAAACTTCTTGAATGTAAGGATGATATGTTTCGCGTTCAGATTATGGAGGTCTGTAAAACAATTACAAATAGCCAGCCCCGCATGTTCCCCATTGATAATCTGATAATCCTTTTCGAACACGAATTGGAAAAGAATGATTTTTTTGAGGATAAAGATATATCTATCAAAAAATCAGCCACTATCGAAATTATCGAGGACTTAATTATCCGACTGAATTATGATATGAAGGAATTGGCAAATCAGGGGTTGGACCATATAGTTGATGGTGATTTTATTGTTCTCCATGCCGCCGAAGAGCCTGTTGAACTGTTATTACCGGAAGCAAAAAATATGGGCAGGGAATTTGAAGTGTTAATTTTAAGACAGGAGCCTGTAAAAACTAACAGGGTCATTAAAATTATGGAGCAAAATCAGATAAAATTTACCGTTATCCCCGAGTGGGACCTTATTCATCATTTTGATAAAGTGACCAAACTTTTTATCGGAGCTTATGCAATCACAGCCGACGGAAAATTTGTCAGCGATAGCGGAACATCAAATATTGTGAGCGAGTGCCACATTCACAAATTGCCCATTTATCTTTTTGCCCCCATTTTGGAGATTACTCCTACCATTTCAGGTGATCAGAATATTTATCTAAAAGAAGAACCACAATATGCCAGCGGTGTGGACTACACCCTTATTTCCCATTCATGTGATATTGTTAATTTGGAGTTTGTGAACCACATTATTACTGACCAAGGGGAGATCAACAAAGATAAACTTAAGGGTTATTGTATTGTTTGAGGATACCCCCGTTCGCCCTTTATAATTTAGATGTTAGATATTATTGAATAAAAAACCCCCGGAAAACGGGTTTTTTTATGTATCAACTATTTCATTAATCAATAAGTGAGATGTCTATTGCTTTCTTTCCTCTGTCCGTTTCTGTTACATTAAACGCAACCTTCTCATCATCTCTAACATAAATACCATTGGCCAGCCCTGTATCGTGAAAAAAATAATCAACACCATCTTCTCCTGTTATAAAACCATATCTTTTCTTTCTATTGTAGAATTTTACTTTCCCGTTTTGCATTATTTACCTCAGATTAAATATGAATCACTTTATTAACGAATGAAATTTACTTACAACATTATTTAATAAACACAAATGTTTTTGTCTGAAATTATTTTAATGATAATGTGATATAGATAAACAATTTTCAAATTAACGTGTATAACTAGATGCATAGTAGATTCTCCAAAACAGAAAGCCCCGTTTATCTGCGGGGATTTCTTAGGTAATTATCAGTTGTGGGCGATGAGGGACTTGAACCCCCGACTTCTACCATGTGAAGATAGCGCTCTAACCAGCTGAGCTAATCGCCCTTTTTTATTGGGAGTTTCCAATATTCTCCTGCAAATTTACATATTGCATAAGGGTAAAACAATGGCGTTGGAAGATACTAAATTTGAGATTAAACATACTGAGGTGGTAGATAAATTTCTTCTACTAAAGTGGACAGATAATTCAGAAACAGTTATTTCATTAAATGTTTTGCGGAATAATTGTCCGTGTGCATCCTGTTCAGGAGAAAAGGATGTTCTGGGAAATGTTTTTAAAGGTCCGACGCAGAAAATGAGTAAAAATAGTTACAGGCTTGTATCTATTAACCCAGTAGGATACTACGGGATTTGTCCCGTTTGGAGTGATGGGCATAAAACAGGAATTTTTACGTTTAATTATTTAAAATCTTTGAATGATGGATAAATAATTAAATGGGACATTGATGAAAAGGCTCGCCCTATATATTTTTTTTGTAGTGTTTTTTACAACTGGCTGTGTGGAACATTTCATTTCTGTAAATGTTCAGCCAGATGGTTCCTATCTGTTGGAATTTATTTCTCGGGGAGACTCAACTGATATATTTGATGATGATTTTCCTCATCCAGCTGAAGGGAAAAACTGGGCACAGCATATTTGGACGGAAAGAACCAAAGATGATACAACCTGGACCATGGAAACCCGAGGATATTTGGTGACAGGAGATAAATTTATTTCGTCACACGAACCTAAAGGCACTCTCATTCATCCTATCGAAATTGAGATTAAAAACCGCTGGATTTCCACTCTTTATACTGCCAGACACACCTTTAAAGGGAGGGAAATATATCGGAAATACCCTAGGTTAGCAGAGTCGCTAGAAGAGTCAGCAGGCTCTGATTCCGTAGAGTGGTTTACTGAAGCGTTTGTATATATCATTTCTTCAGCCCTGAAAGATATTGAGAAACAAGCAGACTCGGAGCTAACACCATTTACCATAGAACGGATGACAACCCATATCCGTAATTATGCTGAACGGATCAAATCAAAAAAACTAATTGATAAAATTAGCGGAGAGCGCGACGATTTTTTGCAAACATTGTTCAAACCATTTTCAGGTGATTTACAAAAATCATTTTATGAAAAGCTTGATAATGCAATGCATCCACATAAGGAAGAATTGCGTATCACAACGGGTCTCCAGGATGATATATTTAATTTTCGTCTCACCATGCCGGGGCTGGTGACCCGCTCAAATGCGGATACTTTGGAAGGGGACACATTGAAATGGGAGTTTAAACTCGGCGATTTTGCTGGTGATGACTATGTCATGGAAGCCGTTTCGGTAATATATAAAACCAAGGCAATTCAGAGAATTGCTGTATTTGTTATCATTGCGAGTATATTGTTATGGTTGTTTTTATGGATTACCGTTTTTCGGAAGCCATAAATTAACACTATAAATTTGAGCTTTACACAAACCTGAGATGAATAATTTAGAAAAAATAAAAGCCGATTTTATTGGATTAAACACCACATACTCTACCGTAAATAAAAAAGAAATTCGACGTGTTTATTTGGACTCCACTGCTTCTACTCTTATGATGAAAGCAGCCTATAAGGCGATGGAGTCGTTTTATGACCATTACGCGAACACCCATAGTTTATTATATTTTTCCGCAAAGATATCCACCAGAGAATATCAATGGGCACACGATCGCGTGCTCTCCTTTCTAAAAGCAGACCCGGAGAACTACACCTGTTTTTTTACCGGTAGCGGTACCACAGCAGGGATAAATCGTCTTGCCCGAGTTTTTCGTGATTACAGGCCGGAGCGAAACAAAGTACTGGTTTCCCTTATGGAACACCATTCCAATGACCTCCCACACCGTAAACATGCAGAGGAAGTAATTCACATCCCCTTAGACAATTTTGGAAGAGAAGCGGGGTGTATCAATTTAGAAGAAATAGAAAAACATTTAAAAAGAAATGAATCCAAAATAAATTATGTTGCTGTAACAGGAGTGAGCAATGTCACTGGGATTATCAATCCTATTTATGACATTGCTGAGTTAGCCCACTCACACGGAGCACTAATCATTGTTGATGGAGCACAAATGGTTTCCCATTTACCGGTAACAATCTCTGGGCATAAAAACCCCGATAGAAACCTCGATGCATTTGTATTTTCCGGTCACAAAACGTATGTTCCCGGGTCGCCTGGGGTAGTGGTCTGCCGCAAGGATATATTGATGTCTATTGAGCCGGAAGAAGTGGGCGGAGGCATGGTGGACAGGGTGTTTGTCGATCGGTACGAGGTTACGAAAAAGTTTCCCGATAGAGAAGAAGCGGGCACTCCAAACATTCCTGGAGCAATTGGGCTGGCAGCAGTGCTAGAGGTTCTGGATAAAGCAGGAATGGACGTCATCCACAATGAAGAAACTGATTTAATTAATTATGCATTGACCGAGCTAAAGAAAATCCCTGAAATTCATATTTATGGGGAAACAGATATAGACCTATGTCCCCGGGCTGGATCAATTTCGTTTAACGTGATTGGTGTAGACCATGGACTGACAGCAGCAATATTAAACGATTATTTCAATATTGCTGTGAGAAACGAATGTTTTTGTGCCCACCCCTATGTTAAGGAAATGATCATTGATGATTTACTGGATTTTACATCGGAGCTCGGGGAAGATAATTTTGAAGAGGAGGTGTTTCTTAAGTCTGGAATGGTACGAGCTTCTGTAGGGCTTTACAATACCCAAGAAGATATAGACACTCTCGTATCTGCATTGAAAGAAATTATTTCTAATACAGATGAATTGTGTTCACACTATAAAACTGATTCACTTGGAAATTACTTTCATTCATCATTTGATTCAGACAGCTTTAATATGTTTTCCACCGCATCTTTTATTCAATTATATTGGGATACGCATTCACCTTCTGATTAGTCTTAATTAAAAAGGTTAATCGATTGTTTTTATTAAGTAATAATTTTTATCTCAAAGACAGGTCTAAATGAAGGAAGAACCCCCGATGGGATTCATTCAGGAAAAAATAAACGCCCTACGCGAGAAGCTTAATAAGCATAACTATTGTTACTTTGTTTTGGACGACCCCCAAATTTCAGACTCTGAATACGATAATTTATTACGACAGCTTGACATACTGGAAAAAGAAAATCCAGAGCTGGTCACTCTCGATTCCCCCACACAAAGAGTGGGCGCTGAACCTCTGCCTAAGTTTAAAACATTGAGACACTCTATTCCCATGCTATCACTGGCGAACGCTAAAAATAAAGATGAATTAATTAACTTCAATGAAAGGATCAAAAAGGGGCTGGAAACAGATGGAAATATTGAATATATGGGCGAACCAAAGTTGGACGGATTGGGCGTGGAAGTTGTGTATGAAAATGGCTTATTCCGTCATGGTTCTACCCGGGGAGATGGCACTACAGGCGAAGATATTACTTTAAACTTGCGTACCATTCGTGGTCTGCCATTAAAGTTGAGAGGAGAAGAACTTCCACTGCCAAAACTGTTAGAGGTGCGAGGGGAAGTCTTTATTACAAAAAAAGAATTTAAGGATTTGAATATATTCAGGGAGAAGAACGGCGAACCGATATTTGCGAACCCAAGAAATGCAGCAGCCGGGAGCCTCCGGCAATTGGATTCTTCAGTTACATTTCAACGACCATTGTCCGTATTTTTTTATCAGCCGGGGATTGTTGAAGGAATTTCATTTAGCTCGCAGGATGAATTTATCGCCTGTGCTAAAAAATGGGGGCTCCCAACAAATTCTCACGTAAAACGCCTTAACGGAATTAATGAATCCATATTATACTATGAGAAAATGGAATTAACGAGAAACAGCCTTCCATATGAAATAGATGGGACAGTGTTAAAGGTAAATTCATTCCATAGCCAGAACATATTAGGAACCCGAAGCAGGTCTCCACGATGGGCAATTGCAGGTAAATTCAAGGCACAGCAGGCAACAACGGTCATTCTTGATATCGAGGTGCAGGTGGGGAGAACAGGAGCCATTACACCTGTAGCTCGACTAAAGCCTGTGGAAATTAGCGGTGTGATTGTTTCCAATGCAACCCTACACAATAAAGATGAAATCGAAAAAAAGGACATTCGAATTGGAGACACGGTGTTTTTGGAACGTGCGGGGGACGTTATCCCAAAAGTGGTGAAAGTTGTAATGGAGAAACGCCCCACGGAAAGCCTTCCTTTTATTTTCCCAAACGAGTGTCCTGTGTGCGATCAGTCTTTATTCAAGCTTGAGGAGGAGGCAGTTTACAGATGTCAGAACGTTTCCTGTCTCGCGCAAGTAAAGGGGCGGATTCAGCATTTTGTTTCCAAAAACGCAATGGACATTGAAGGCCTTGGGAAGAGGATTGTTGAACAACTTGTTGATGAAGGCCTTCTGAGGTCAGTGGATGGGATATATTTTCTCAAAAAAGAAGACCTTGTAAAGCTGGAAGGGATGGGAGAAAAATCAACCAATAAATTACTCGATAGCATTGCACACTCAAAAAATACAACATTTTCACGGTTTCTTTATGCTCTCGGTATACGGAACGTGGGGGAGCATCTATCCAAAGTTTTTGCAAAAGAATTTAAATCTGACTTTAATAATTTTATGAAAGCCAGTATGGAGAAATTAGGGAGTATTCAAGAGGTGGGCCCTATCGTTGCGGACGGGGTCATACGGTTCTGGAAGAGCTCAAAAAATCGCTCTGCGGTCAGCACATGTTTTTCGGCGGGTGTTAAAATAACAAAAGAGATTGAAATATATAACAATTTACATTTCGCAGGGAAAACATTTGTTTTTACAGGTACCCTGAAACAGATTACCCGTAGTGACGCGAAAGAAATAGTAGAAAAATATGGGGGGAGGGCCTCACACTCAGTCAGCAAAAATACTGACTACGTTGTAGCGGGACCCGGTGCCGGTTCTAAAAAAATGAAAGCCGAAGAATTGGGGGTAGATATACTCTCAGAGGAAGATTTCATAAAACTGGTGTAAGACCGGTTCATTCAATTAGGACCATGATTAATAGTGGTGATTCTGGGATAAAAGAACCTACGCCATCTCCCCACCACATTATTAATAGGATATTTATATAGTAAAAAACTCTTATATTGTTCCATGTTTCTCAACTCTAAGCAATAAGGAGTTTTGGATTCAAGGACGGAGGGTTAATAGTTTTTGATGCGATAACCTGGGAACCTCTGGTCAACAATTTTGATAAAAGGCCAGGAATTACAGCCTTTAATTTCATTGACAACCAGCATTTTATAACAGGACACATTGATGGTGCGGTCATGAGATGGATGATCGAATAAGAATCACCTCCTATTTATTTTTTCTATAATCCTCTTTCTATTAAATAGAACATAATAAAAAGACAGCGGTTTTTTTTCAATCAAAACCCCTCTTTTCTAATTTTACTGTAGGGTTAATTTCTTTGCCCAAAAAGGAATACTAAACATGATGAACATCAGTGAAATAATCGATGATATTGTATTATTAAAATTAGAAAATCATGAACCCCTGAAAGACCTGGGGATCATTCAGAAATCATTGTTCGCCAAAATTCTTGGCTATGATGAGCATGGTGTTTGGATACACCACCCAAACTTTCAAGTAGCAGAAGTTCCTGATGATAAGCAGATAAAATCAATCAAACCACCTAAAACCCGCGAGGTGGCAGCTTCTGTGTTGATTCCCTGGGGATTCATTATCTCCATTGTTCATTTTCCGGGTGTCGAGGGGCTCGACTTCCCCAGTCCCTTTGAAAAACAAATCGGATTTGATACTGACAAAAAATGATACCACCCGCAATTTGCATAAAGGGTCTGGAAAAATCCTACAATGGGACACGTGCCCTTGATGGGGTAAGCCTGGAAATTGGTGATGGACAGTTTTTTGGATTGTTAGGGCCAAACGGAGCAGGGAAAACAACCACCATAAACATTTTGTCTGGGCTGGTACTAAAAGACAAGGGGAAAACAGAAGTGTTTGGAAAGGACACAGTAAGGGATTATCGCACGACCCGAGCAAAGATTGGTATTGCCGCTCAGGAACTCCCCCAGGATTGGTTTTTCCCTATTGAAACGCTTCTCTATTTTCAGGCAGGGTATTACGGTATTAC
>DASCRE010000039.1:0-2803 GCA_034408645.1 Fidelibacterota bacterium
ATTCCGTCATAAGTATAGCCGTTATCTACATAATCATAGGTTACCCAGTAATTGGAAAAATCATCATTCAAATTCGTGGTCATGGTGTCATTGGCAGGATTAATCGGGGCACCCCAAAGTGTCCATCCGGCAGTTATAGCCGAAGAAAGACTATCGCCTGCTATGGCAAATACATAGTCACTTACTTTCTCTACACTGTTGCCGGCATAATCCTGAGATTTAACTTTAAGCTTGCCCCCAGTCATTACAACAGCATCGGGCACCGTCCAATCGTATCCGCTTATTGTGCCTAAAGAAGCCTGTAAGGAATAGGTGGTGCCGCTGTCTGATGAAAAGGAGACCAGCACAGAATCCACTTCAAAGCCATCTGTGGAAGTCCAGCCCAGACTGTGGGTGGAATCAGAGATTAAAATGGCAGGACCGATGCAGGATGCTCCCAAAGCTAATGCAGGTGCAGTGGTATCACCAATGCTGACCCGGAAAGGATGGGCACTGTCCGCAACTGCAGTAAAAGTGTAAGTAGCATTATTGATCAGTGTCTCTCTTGCTCCGGTAGCTGTATTCTCAAGGATCACCGGAACGCTGGGAACATCAGAAAATACAAATGTTAACGTAGCATCCCCGGCATCGGTGGAGACAACTTCAAAGTCCCAGACCTGCATGGTATCTGTCAAGGCAATTTCAGGACGGGCATCTGTAGAGAAATTATCGCCTAACAAATAATCCCATTCAGCATGAGGAAAATAAAGGCTGATACTGCTGCCGGGAGAAGCAGGCGGCTCTACCTCATCATACGCAGCATCAAATGTATTAGTAGCATTGCTGGCCACACCCAGATAGTTATCATTGTCATTATAGGTGCTAAGGGAGGCTTGAGCCTGCACACTCCATGTTAAGGCAGATGTGGTGGTTGTACCTGCAAAGGGTACATCCGCGCTCCAAGTGGCACCGTAAATAGTACCGTCATTGCCGTTTGCTGTTTGATCTGTTAGTGTGTCCCCTTCGCCTTCGTTGAAATTCCAGTACCCAACCACATTTTCATTAACAGTGATTCCATTACTGAAAATTTCCTGAATCTCGTTTTGGGAAAGTTGAATGTTATAAAGTGCTACATCATCAATTAAACCATCGAATCCTGACGCTAATGAATCACCTGCACTCCCACTAACATTTCCTATATATAATGGAAGAGAATTGCTTGTAATTGCTTCAATAACACTATCTATTGTTATATCATAACCATTAAGATAGAAGTTTGCGGCAGTGTCATTGAATGTGGCAGCCACATGAACCCAATTGTTCGTGGATATAAAACTGCCACGGCCATAATTTTGATTACCAGCAGTTAAGGTAATAATATTTTGGCCGGGATTCACCTCTAACTCATAACCATCGGGATCATCCCAGTTTGATTTCTTTGAAATAATTCTATTATAACTATCATTATTAATATCATTTATTTTTATCCAGGACATGATCGTTCCCTGATCTCCCCCATTTTCGGATATATTCAATAGATCATCATGTAGTACTTCCACATAATCATCCACCCCATCAAAGCTGAGGGAGTGGGTGTTGGTTGGTGTCGTTGTAACTGGCACAAGTTTAAAGGTCCAGAAAACACCTGTCCCTGCTTCAATAGCCAGAGTCATTGTATCGTTATTGGCTGAAGGCGTTATATTGTAAGTGATTGATTCTGGAACGTCTAAATCTTCATTCGTTAATTCACCTTCATTGGTTACCTTAGGAAGTGCTAAATAAGCACCCACTCCATTGAGTGTAACTGTGCCGGCACCTCCATCATACTCCCATGTCGCGGGGTTGGAACCATCATGTGGATAAACAGGTGCTCCGCAATGAGAATCGTCATAGTCTACCGAACCATCTCCATTGGTGTCACTCAAATGTTGCCAATATTCTAACCAAGTCTCATCACCTTGAACGTTGTTAAAAGAACCATCTGCATTGAAAACATAATCGTCATCAAAGTAACAGGCCATTATTACAAGATCATCGGCTGAAAATGACCACCAGCTGTCATCTCCCGGATTTGGTCCCACAAATAATGCTCCTGCTTCCGGAGCCATTTTCCATGTTCCTGCTAAAGTGGATTCTGTAAAAAAATAATGCGGATGTGAACCAACATAATGCCAGGTATCCTGATCCAATACAACCCACTCAGAATTATCCGTTGTGGTACCTGCGGAAGTCAACCAATTAGTATTACCGCTGGTAACGGTGGATTTTCGGACAAGAGTGTGACCCACGGTACCATCTGTAACACCAGCCACATCCCAGCCAGAACCAGGGTCATTATCGGGATCGCCAATAATATCTATCCAAGTTGTATCCGTTCCAGAAATTGAAATAAAACCCCTGGCATCATCGCCGTTATGATGAACGACACTGGGATAAGATAAAACTTCATCTGCAATTGCTTGAATAGAAGAATCAGCCCCATCTGTACTTATCACCCACACATCACCGTCAGCAATAGAAGATCCAGATGGAAATGTGTGATAATACTGCCAACCACCCCCGTTTACCGCTTGCGCTATTTGATAATTTGTTAAAGTCACAGAAGCGCCTGTACCATTATATATTTCCAGATATTTGTGATTGCTACTTCCTTCAGCATATTCTGAAAAAAACGGATGTGCCTGCCCAAACCCAAACGTGGTAATAAAAAGTGTGCTGACAAGTATTTTGTATAGATTCTTCATTTTAACCCCTATGGTTAAAAAATTTACAATAAACAGGATTAGTTTCTGGCTTTGGGTGTACCTCTGACTTCCAACTTTTT
>DASCRE010000040.1:0-2128 GCA_034408645.1 Fidelibacterota bacterium
GTAAAGGAAGATATTTTTGATTTGAAATGGGTCAGAGAACTACCCCTAAAAGAACAAAAAGAATTTTCTTCCTGGTACCAATTGGATGTTCCCCTCAGGATATCAATTAACGGCCAAAATGGGCTCGGAGTTGGATTAAAACCTGAAGTGCAAAAAACAGATGTTATGGATGAACAAGAGTCACCCGGAATTTAATTGTTATATCAGACGATACCCTGGTCAAGCATAGAGTCCGCTATTTTTATAAATCCAGCAATATTGGCACCTTTTACATAATTTACTGATCCATTTTCAGAGCCATGATTCACACAGGCCTCATGAATATGTTTCATGATATCATTTAATTTATTATCCACCTCATCTCGAGTCCAGTGAATCCGCATGCTGTTCTGGCTCATCTCCAGCCCCGAAACTGCAACGCCACCTGCGTTGGATGCTTTTCCCGGACCGAATAGTACATCATTTTTTTGTAAAACATCCACCGCATCTGGTTCGGTAGGCATGTTTGCACCTTCAGAGATGCAGATACAGCCGTTCTTTACAAGGGTCTTCGCATTTTTCTTATTGATTTCATTTTGGGTGGCACATGGAAGGGCAATATCACAGCTCACTGACCAGGGGCGCTTTCCTTCCATAAATTCACAACCAAATTTTTCTGCATATTCATAAATTCTCCCACGGTGGACATTCTTTAATTCCATAATATAGTCCAGTTTTTCTCTGTCAATTCCATCCGGATCATAAATAGAACCTGAAGAATCTGAAACGGTAATGGGAATTCCACCAAAATCTAAAACTTTCTGCGCAGCATATTGGGCAACATTTCCTGAACCTGAAATGGCTACTCTCTTACCAGAAAATGATTCCTTTCGGGTCGCAAGCATTTCATTTGCGAAATAGACACAACCGTAGCCGGTGGCCTCAGGGCGGATGAGGCTTCCTCCCCAGTTTAAACTTTTTCCTGTTAGAACACCCGTAAATTCATTTCTCAAGCGTTTATATTGACCAAACAAAAACCCGATCTCTCTCCCACCAACACCTATATCACCAGCGGGAACATCCGTGTTGGGACCTATGTGACGAAATAACTCCGTCATGAATGACTGACAAAAACTCATGACCTCGTTATCTGACTTTCCTTTTGGATCAAAGTCTGACCCACCTTTTCCTCCACCAATGGGAAGCGTGGTCAGACTGTTTTTGAAAACCTGTTCAAATCCCAGAAATTTTAGGATACTCAAATTTACTGAAGGATGAAATCTCAATCCCCCCTTATAGGGTCCGATCGCTGAATTAAATTCTACACGATAACCTCTATTTACCTCCACCTCTCCCCTGTCATTCCGCCATGGAACTCGAAACTGGATCACCCGTTCAGGCTCTACCATCCTCTCTAATATTTTGGAATGTTGATAATGAGGATTTTCCTCTAAAAAATCCCACAGGGATTCCACAACTTCAAACACAGCCTGATGAAATTCCAGTTCGTTCGGATTTTTACTTTTCACCTCATCCATAAAAGCTTCACATGATGCTGCCATTTAGGTAACTCCTTTAAGATATTTATTATTTTAATAAAAAATCATTTATTATTACTGCTGCCTATATAGCGAGACATAGAAAATCATAATATTAGCAGTAATATTAACTTTAGATTTCAAGATAAAATTTCGCTTGAATTTCAGGGAAAATTTTAATTGAATCCAAGAATTGGATAGATTTATTTTCTTTATTTATAAATATTTTGGTGGCCCAGCTCAGCTGATCAGGCCATCATAATTAGATTAAATAAAAAAAGCCCCAACAGAGTGAGGCTTTTTTTATTAGCTTATATTAAAACTTAACTACCTGAGGATTCCATAACAATTTCTATACACTCAGCATCTTCCCACTCACCGCCAGCTTCCTCACAGGCAGCCTCATCTTCAGCATCTATGGATCCTCCCTCTATAGTTTCACATTCTGAATCATCATAGATTTGAAAGGTTATGGTATTTCCTGAAACTATACCAGTACTTACGTCACCTTCCTCCCACTCACCGCCAGCTTCCTCACAAGAAGCCTGATCTTCAGCATCTATGGATCCTCCTTCCATAGATTCACATTCTGAATCAAAAGTAACAGTAAG
>DASCRE010000041.1:0-6348 GCA_034408645.1 Fidelibacterota bacterium
CATTTCTTTTAGAGATTGATAAATTTGATCTCCAAGTCCTATTCCACCCTGTTCTGAAACAGCATCTGCCATGACTGTACTAAACATCATAGTAGCTAAATTATTTCCGGTTTTTCCTGAAATTGATGTTTTTGGAATAGTTTTTTCAAGAGTTTTAAATACATAGGTAAGAAAAGCCGCCTCCATTTTTCTGCTCGTTTCACGCAGTTTAATATCACGGGCTTCAGCTGTTTTGGGCTGATCAATTTTTTCTATTGAGTTTATATCCATAATAACTATTAAAAGTCCTACATAATAATCAGTTTCGCATTCAGAGCTCCAGCCTGTTTGACAGCCTGAAAAATGGCAATTATATCCCTAGGTTTCAATCCCATTTCATTAAGAGCAACAGCCAGGTCATTCACGGAAGTTGTTGTTGGTATGACTCCTGTTTTAGGCTCACTTTCTTCTGCAGTGGTTTTGCTTACCTTCTCAACGACTGTCTCACCCTCTTCACTAAGAGGAGAGGGCTGAGAAACGACAGGTCTCATTTGTGTATGGATAGTTAGATCTCCATGGGAAATCAATACTTCACTAATTATAACATTTCCGCCTGCCACTACTGTTCCAGTGCGTTCATTTATAACAACCCGTGCCTCTACATCTGTAGCAACCATCAGTGTTTCTATTGCTGCAATAAAAAACGAGATATCACCCTGACTAGAAACAAAATCGGGGTAATTGATTTCAATCAAAGCAGCGTTTATTGGTTGCGCTATTTTTTCTCCAACATACTGACCTAATTGTTCATTTATTTTTTCAGATATTTTGGTAGCTGTTGTATAATCCGGTGTGTTCAATAATAGTCTGAGAGGTTGGTCCACCGCCATGCCCTGACCGGTTATTTCCTTTGTTAGTTGAGCTCCACCAGGAACCCTTCCTACCTGAGCATGATTCTTTCTGAGTCGTTCACCTGCTTCAGTTTCAATATTGTATCCCCCAACTGAAACTGGTCCCTGAGCCATTCCCCATTTAATCCCAGCACTACTTATGAGTGGAGTCATAAGTAAAACTCCACCCTCTAAACTGGTTGCATCACCTAAAGAGGATATCACAACATCAAAAGAAGTTCCAATCCTGCCATAAGTTGGGGTTTTGCCTGTAACCATTACTGCCGCAACGTTACGGGTTCTTAATTCTTTTTTAGGAATTGTGATACCAAATCGTTCGAGCATATTACTGATAGTCTGGACTGTAAATATGGCTCCCCGCATTCCTGTAGATCGATCTCCTGTTCCGCCTAAGCCTATTACTAATCCATAACCAATTAAAGATTCACTGCTTTCATTCTCAATCTGGGTAATATCTTTTAATCTTACCTCACCTCTCATAAATGAGATTATGATAAGAAAAATAATATATTTATTTATATTCTTCATTAAAATGCTATGGGACCAATAAATGCCAATCCTACTAATCCCAATCCCATTCCCCACGTTAACCAATTTTGAACTTTTCGTGGATTTACCACATTTTCTAATGTTCCACCCTTTCGGTAAATAATTTCTGCGTTAGCAATATTATATGAAAACACAGTATTATCAGTAGAAATATCTCTTTCTCTGACATACCCCTCTAATTTGATAGTATTCATCTCACCGTTTACTTCTACTATTCTTTCACCTTTGATAAAAAACATACCGTTTTTATTCTCTTTTATGATAGTAGCAGAAATTCTTCCAGTTAATTGATCCTTCTGCTCTGTTCCTTCAGAACCATCGAGATTGTTTGCAATTTTACCGGAAGCACCAAACAACGGGAGGTAATCAGTTAATGAACCGGCTACACTCCCATCCATTGACATATCGGTTGAACTTGAGCTATTTACTTTTGATTCCCTAGAGGCATTGGATGACTCGATAATATGAACCGTTATCAAATCTCCGACTTTATGTGCCTTGATGTCAGAATAGAAAGATGTAACGGAAAAATCTTCCATTTGACCCAAAAGAAATGAACTCATTACTACTAATAATATTTGTTTCAATATTTTACTCATCATTTAATTTATTCTATTTAATTCAGTACCACTCGCACTAAATTTATATTTACAATCTCACCAAAAACTTTTTTTCCGGTTCTATCCAAGATCACCTCAGTTCTATGACCAAGATATCCATCTTTTCTAGCAACTCCTTTTGTTTCTAAAATCAGATTTCCAGAAACCAACTCTACGCCTACTAACTCTCCTTTGTGTATATCAGGGTGCATTTTTATCATGGAAGTTGTAAGTGCCTTTCCCTTTTTGATTACCTGAGAGGCCATACTCCCCTTCAATTCTTTAATTTTAAGAATATATTGATTGAAATCACGGTTTAAAAGATATCTGTTTTTTGTAAACATATCTGGTTTTAGTATTTCCTTTCTTGAAATAGTATTATTTGCAACTAAAACCGGAAAATAGGCTGAGACTTCCAGCGTAAGTGGTAGTGATTTTTCAGTATCTTTTTCTTCAATCCAAATAGTTTGATGGCCTAATTTTTTCTTTCGTTTTGGAATTACAGAATATTCTCTATCCAAATCAATTTCTGGAACATGAATAAATTTCAATTTGATATCATTTGACTGAACACTAAATACATCGGAATAATATACTTTAATCGTATGTGATAATGACTTCATCACATCTGAGTTTTGTGAATAGACAAAACCGGTCAGAATAAATATAAACCCAATGAGTTTTCGAATGATTAACATTTTACCGTTTAAGGCTGTTGGTCATTTGCAATAGCTCATCTGCTGTTTTAACCGCTTTTGAATTTATTTCGTATGACCTTTGAGAAACAATTAGGTTGACCATCTCACCCACAACATCCACATTTGATTTTTCCAAATATCCCTGGACACATACACCAAATCCTTCGTCTCCAGGTGACCCATAAGATGGCTCACCGGATGCATCTGTTTGTTCATATAAATTTCCACCAATTGCCTTCAATCCTGCAGGATTCATAAATGTCGCTAATTCAAATTGTCCCATTTCTTCCGGTTCAACCTGACCGTCAATCAAAACAGATAATACACCATCCTGACTTATTTTTATACTGGTCACACCTTCAGGAAGAGATGTTTCAGGGTAGACCCGTAACCCCGTAGCTGTAACGATATTTCCCTGAGAATTTACACGAAATGATCCATCGCGGCTGTACGTGTAAGAGCCATCAGGTTGCATTATTTGAAAAAATCCTTTTCCATTTATCGCAATATCAAGGGAGTTTCCCGTCTCAGTGATATTTCCTTGAGAAAAGGATTTATAGGTGGATATAGGCTTATTTCCTAAACCAACCTGAATTTCCCCTGGTTTTTCCAGACCATCTTGGCTGCTTGCATCCCCGGATTCAATATTATCATAAAGAAGATCCTGAAATTCGACGGTACTTTTTTTATACCCTGTGGTATTTACATTAGCCAAATTATGAGCGATAGTATCTACATTTAATTGTTGCGCTGTCATTCCCAATGCAGCAGTCCTTAATGATCTTAACATAATCTATATCTCCTTAATTTTTCGTTATCTATATCTTCCAATATCATTTGCCGCTTTTCCCAAGGCCTCATCCAATGTCCTCACAGCCTTTTGTGTACTCTCAAAATTTCTCTGTAAACTAATCAATTCAACCATTTCATTTACTGAATTCACATTAGAACCTTCTAAATGCCTCTGAAATACCAAATATATTTCTGGGTCATATGGTTTAAGATTATCGTTTGCTGAAAATAGATTAACTCCTTCTTTCGAAAGTTTTGTGTAATCTTCAAAATCTACAATTTTTAACATATCAATATATTCGTCATCCACAAAAATTTCACCCAATTTACTTATTTCGAAATCACCTGTCTTTGAGCCATCCGTGGACACATTAATTATTCCACCTTGTCCCATGACATTAAAACCTTCTGCAGTTGTTAAATTTCCCCTACTATTAACTGTAAAGTGACCATCCCTTGTGTAATACTCATCTCCATTATTTTCTATGACAAAAAATCCTCTCCCAGAAAATGCAATGTCCAATGGATTTCCGGTTTCTTTCATAGTCCCTTGAGAAAATTCAGTTTTGACATTTTTATTATCATAATTAGAACCAAATACATCAAGCATATCTGTAAACATTACATCCCGCTTATAACCTGTTGTATTGATATTTGCGAGATTATTGGATACTAAATCATTCTTAAATGTTTGAGCTGATAGGCCGTGTTTTAATATTTCTAAGTTAATTTTCATGAATTATCTAATATTGTTATCTTATAAAAGACAACTGCAATGCCAAACAACATATAAAGTATATATACCTTTATCTAAATCATATAATTCCATATATTTCGGAGGTTATAATATATGTGATATAAAACAAAAATCCTTTTTAACCCCAATCAATAGGAATATTAGGGACTTAAAAAGGAATAAATTTCCTTATCAGAATTTCTCTAAACAAACAGAGGATGAATTGAGGGACACCACTTCAATGTAGTGAATCTTTCCATCAACACTGGTAGTGAGGTTATTAAAAGTTAAGGAATAAAAAAATGATTTATATTAGATCTTGTTCAAGATTTTTTCCATTTTCTTGGATTCTATTATTAATGCATGGAGAGTTTCTTTAATACGTTTCGGCGGTAAAGTATGTATAGACAGTTCAAGTATTTCTGCTAGACCAAGAATTGAAGATAGAGGTTTATTAATTTGATTTTTTATTTTTAATACAACCTCCCCATTGCTGCAGTATCTTTCAGCTCGCTCAATTCTTCATCTCGTTTCTGTAATTTCAATTCTATACTTTTTATATTTGACTCTGACATAGTCAGTTTTTTTTGAAATAAAATATGATGAAACATTAATGAAATTTCTCCCGAAAGGATTGTTAATGATTTTATGTCACTTTTTGAATATTTTCCTTTTTCTGAATGTCCAAAATTGAATACTCCAAGCAAACGTTTCCCAACCCAAAGCGGAAGAGAAATAAATGATTTAAATTGTGTTTCCCTATGAATTTGAATATGAGGTAGATCAGAGACAATAATCGGTTTTTTTTGTTTGATAACCCATCCAGAGAAACCGGTCCCTCCTCCAAAATCGAACTCTGTAATTAAATCTACAACATCAGAGCCAACCAGGAATTCTTGATTCAACAATTCATTCTCCTCATCATATACATATAAAGTAGCGGATTGATAAGGGATTTTTTTTTCAATCATTGTGCAAACTTCAGTATATATTTCATCGGGCGAAATATCATTTTGCATTAAACCAATTAATTCCGAGAACATATTTCCAGACATCTTCTTTTCCTCTTATCTAATCACTATGCAATATTTCAATTAAATTGGCTAATTGGTCTCTTTCATTGTCCTGCTCAATTGGTATGCGTACCACAAAACAAGTCTCGGAATTTTTCCAAGATTTATTCAGAAAGAGATCCCCCCCCATTGAACTAATTATCTCGTAAGAGATTGATAATCCCAATCCGGGATTATCATATGTATCTTTTGTCGTAAAAAAGGGATCAAAAACCTTCTTTTCAATTTCCTTACATATTCCTTTCCCATTATCAATAATGTAAACCTCAATCCATTTTTTATCTATTATATCAGTGCGTATTTGAATTTTTGGAGTTTTTTTCTTTGATTTCACCTGTATACTATCACGAGCATTAATGATCAAATTCACAAAAACTTGTTCCAACAAAAGAGCATTTCCTACAATAAAAGGAAGATCATCGCTGAATTCAATTGATACATCAATCTTTCTTTTTAATAATTCATATTCGATAAGTTTATGAGCATTGCGAATAGCTTCTGCTATATTAACCATTCCTATACTCTCATCTTCCGTTTGATTTGCAAAAAGCCGGATAACCCGTATATTATTATTGATTTGGGAAATTAAATGTTTTATTTCCTCAAAACTCTCCTTATCAATCTCTTCATTTGCTTCCACCAACTGTTCTCTCATCAACTCCAGACGCATTTCTAATGCAGTAAGTGGTTGACTAATATTGTGGACCAAACCAACCGATAACTCTCCTAATGCGCGTATCCTATCTCTGGAGATAGTGAGAATTTGTTGGTGTTTCAATTCTTTTTCTAGGGACTTTTGAAAGGATGCATTTTTTGCGCTAACTATGATAAAAGTACTTTCACCTTTTATATTTTCTATAACATTAAAACTTGCATATACCGGAACAGATACCCCTTCAAATACCAAATGTGTATCAAGATTTTGAATATTTCCTTTGCGAATTTGTTTTTCTAAGGATTCCTTTCCTTCTTCAGCATTAAAGGTTTGTAAAAATACATCATCAATCAAAA
>DASCRE010000042.1:0-4609 GCA_034408645.1 Fidelibacterota bacterium
GGGGTTTATCTTTATCAGATCACCTATGATGGAACCACCCAAACTGGAAAAATGTTACTGGTCAAATAAATATTGTTCATTTGTATAGTTGTACAATTTGTAATCAATTTCCATTCAGTTCCTGATGTTAAATCATCAAATTGAATTTATATTAACGGCTAGCTTGTAAAAGGCTAAAAATGAAAAATGAACATTTAAAAATGGTTTTAAAGACCATTGGTGTTTTTCTTTGTCTCTATTTATTTCTTGTTGGTATAAAAGGTCTTTCCTTGGGTATCAAAAACCTGGGAGGTGAATTTGCTGAAAATATATTGACAACCACCAGCAATCCATTTATAGCTCTGTTTATTGGAATTCTTTCAACAACAATTTTTCAAAGTTCATCCACTACCACCTCTCTCATTGTGGGAATGGTTAGCGGTGGTGCTCTTAATTTGACAGGCGCAATACCTATGATCATGGGAGCAAATATCGGTACCACAGTTACCAACATCATCGTTTCCATTGGTCATATTAATAGGGGTAATGAATTCAAACGTGCGTTTGCTGCTGCGACAGTCCATGATTTTTTTAATGTACTCGTTGTTTTGGTAATGTTTCCTATCGAAATTGCATTTGGGTTGTTAGAAAAAACAGCTACAGGCTTTGGGACCTTACTTTTTGGTTCAGTAAGTGGAAATGAGGTATTTAAAAGTCCCATTAAAACTGCCATAAAATGGGGGACCAATCAGCTAGAAGCTATTAGTTTTGATAGTAATGTAATATTTATCGTTATCAGCGTATTATTGACATTTGCTATGCTGTACTTCATTGTAATACTCTTACGGAGTCTGGTATTGGATAATGTACAGAAATTCTTTGATCAGTTTATATTTAAGACTGCGATCCGTGGAATTTTGTTTGGTATGTTATTAACCATAATGGTTCAGAGCTCCTCAATCACAACATCCACAATTGTCCCTCTTGCGGGAGCGGGTATTCTCACTCTCAGGCAGGTATATCCATTTACTTTGGGTGCAAATATTGGAACAACTGTTACAGCAATTTTGGCGGCACTGACGCTTAATGTAACCGCCTTGGTGGCAGCGTTTGCTCATTTATTTTTTAATTTATATGGAATCCTGATCATCTATGTTAATCCATTATTCAGAGATATTCCTTTAAAGTTGGCTAATTGGATTTCTGAAGTAGCGATTAGGAATAAATTTATACCATTGATTTATTTAGTTTGTTTTTTCTTTCTATTGCCATTTATAATAATAATACTCGGGAGGTAGCAAATATGTTTAAACAAATTTTTGAAATATTTAAGTCGAACAGTTTATATGAACAAGCGTTAGAGGAATGTCATGAAATGTTGGATATTGATCTGACCATGTTTAAAGCCTCCATCAATTCACTCAGAAAATCAGATTCATCAGATATAGATATTGACATTTTTGCCATGGATAAAAAAATAAATCAGTTTGAGCGGGATGTACGCCGGAAAGTCATGACCCACCTGGCTGTTGGCGGTAAAGAAGATATTGGTTCCGGGCTTGTCCTCGTTAGCGTGGTAATTGATATTGAACGAATTGGTGATTACACCAAGAATATTTATGACCTGGCAGTTAATCATCCGAAAAAATTGAATGGAGGCAGCGCTGAAGACAGATTGGCTGACATAGAAAATATTTCCCTTAAACTATTTGAAGATACCATTATTGCGTTTAAAAATCAGGACATAGAAAAGGCCCGTGGACTGATGGGATACTATAAAGAAAATATCTCTTCACAGAGCGATGCCATCACTCACGATGTGATTTTAGGAAAGATCGCTGATCTTGACACAAAAAGTGCGACAGCCGTGAGCTTGTATGCCCGCTACTTAAAACGAATTTCTGCCCACTCAAGGAACCTGATTTCAAGTGTTGTTAATCCATTTGAAAAAATTGGTTATCCGGAATAGATGTACAAATTTGTTTGGCTATATTTGTCCTCATTTGGAATCATGTTTGCTGTCTGTTCATGGTGTCAGGAATCTGGATTTTTAAGTAAAGATATAGGTTCCTTAAAAGGATTTATTGCATTACTATCGGGAACTGTCCTTTACTATTTTGTGGGAAAAAGGATGTAATTCTATATATCTTTTCTGGGAATTGAGTTCACTAATTATTAGCTAGATATTAATTAATTATATTTTTTTCGGAACTCTTTGTAATGTTTAATGTATAAAGCTAATTTCGCACCCTTATTTATAGAAATTATGGAGGATAACAACTAATGATTCATGTGGAGAATTTATCCAAGAACTATGGTCACATAAAGGCGGTCAAATCCATCAGTTTTGATATAGGTGATGGAGAGATCGTCGGATTTTTGGGGCCAAATGGGGCAGGAAAATCTACTACCATAAAGGTATTAACCGGTTTTTTAGCCCCCACTTCAGGCAGCGTTTCTATTAATGGAATGAATATATTAGAAAATGAGCTGGAAATACAAAAGTGTATTGGGTATTTACCGGAATTAAATCCGTTATATACAGAAATGATCGTCTATGATTATTTGCAGTTTATTGCTTCCGTCCGCAATATAAAAGGGAAACAGTTCAGTCAAGCACTCGGAAGGGTAATTGAGCAGTGTGGATTAAAAGGAATCCTCCACCGGCACATTGGTAACTGTTCCAAAGGATATAAGCAGAGGATTGGCCTTGCAGCATCCATGATCCACGATCCAAAAATTTTGGTTCTTGATGAGCCTGTCAGTGGATTGGATCCAAATCAGATCGTCGAAATTCGTGAACTGATCAAAGGTCTCGGCAGAGAAAAACTGGTTCTGATGTCCAGTCATATATTGCAAGAGATACAGGCCACGGTTGATCGAATCATTATCCTTAACAACGGTAAGATAGTTGCAGACGGAACCAGTGAGAACCTTATCGCAAATTCAAAAGCCAAAACTACATTGAATATGGAAATAGTAAATGCTACAAAAGAATCTGTGGAAGAAATGAAAGCAGTAGTCCCCAGTGTAAATCTAGTGAATTTTTCTGATGCTGGTGAAAGCTCTAATGTGCAGCTTGAATATCCACCTGAGAATGATCCGCGAAAAGATATTTTCAGCTATGGTGTTGAAAAAGGCTGGGTCATCTTGGAGATGGCAACCACTAAATCAAATCTGGAGGATATCTTCCGGAACCTAACGGTAACGGAGGTTGCAGATGCATAACATTAAAGCCATTTATTCAAAGGAACTCCGATCTTTTTTTAATAGCCCTATGGCATACATCTTTTTGGTGGTGTTTGCAGTGGTGAACGGATATTTCTTTACCAACACGTTCTTCCTTATTAACCAGTCAAATATGAGGGCACTGTTCAACATTACACCTTTAGTGTATTTGTTTTTTATCCCGGCAGTTTCCATGAGTTTGATTGCAAGAGAAAGAAACCTGGGAACGATAGAGATAATCAATACTCTACCAATAAAAATATATGAATTTGTGATAGGGAAATATCTGGCTTCTGTTACATTGATCGTTTCGGGATTAGCCATTACTCTCGTCCATTTTTTCACTCTTATGAAAGTAGGGACAAATATTGATTATGGCGCTGCGATTTGTGGCTATGTTGGGTTGGCTCTGGTTGGAGCAGTTTACGCATCAGCGGGTACATTCGCAAGCAGTGTGACAGACAACCAGGTGGTGTCGTTTATCATCGCTGTGTTCATAGTGATCGTCTTCTGGCTGTTGGATAAAATGCTAATATTTGTTCCTTCGGGATTGGCAGGATTGATACAGTTCATGAGCGTGGACTATCATTTTACAAATATATCCCGGGGAGTTATTGATACTCGAAATCTGATCTACTTTGGTTCAGTCATCGGATTTTTTCTGTTTCTTACGCACAGATTGATGGAGGTAAGAAAATGGAAATAAGACCAAAATTTGAATGGAAGAAATCTCTATCAGTTCCTGTAGTGGTCATTGCAGTTAGCTTGGTATTGTTAAATCTGATATCAAGAAACTGGTTTGGTCGTCTAGATCTGACAGATAACAAGATGTACACACTCAGCTCTTCAAGCCGTTCTGTTGTGAAAAAAATTGATGATCTGATGACGATGAAGGTTTTCTTTTCCACTAACCTTCCTGGTGAGTATGGAAATAACCGTAGGTATCTCCAGGATATTTTAGAAGAATATTCTGCCTATGGCAAAGGGAACATTCGGTTTGAATTCAATACTCCTGAAGATAATGAGGATGTCCAACAGGAGGCCCAGCGTTTAGGTATTCAGCCGGTACAATTGCAGGTAATAGAAAATGACAAAATGGAAGTTAAGCGGGTTCATATGGGGCTTGCTATTTTGTATCAGGACGAGGTGGAGGTGATTCCCGTCATTCAATCCACTACGGGCTTGGAATATGAAAT
This sequence comes from Fidelibacterota bacterium, assembly GCA_034408645.1. Classification (GTDB taxonomy): domain Bacteria; phylum Fidelibacterota; class Marinisomatia; order Marinisomatales; family AB-629-J13; genus AB-629-J13. Next base: position 4,404 of record DASCRE010000042.1, read on the forward strand.
TACCACTAAGATCAAGCGATTGGTTGAAACAGAAAAACCTGTGGTTGCTATTGGAAAAACAGAATCTCAGGCAGGAGTGGAAAATACAGCGATCATGGATAAACTTCAGCAAAGATATACCGTTCGTTCTGTAGATCTGAAGAGTGCGGTATCAAAAGAGATTAAATTGATGTTAATCAATGGAGTGGAAGATTCATTGTCGGATG
>DASCRE010000043.1:0-1516 GCA_034408645.1 Fidelibacterota bacterium
GAAACACCGTGAGCCCAAACAGAAGGGAATTACGATTCATTGTTACGACTCTCCTCTTGGAGAGACCATTATTGGGTCTTTGCTTGGTGCTAGATCCTCTTGTAAAGATATTTTTGCATTTTGCGATGCATATTTGAGATTCCGGATCTGTTTTGAAATAGGTGGAATAGTTGCCAAGGGAGCTTCCAACTCAAATGCCACAATATCCTGCCCTCTCACATTAATTAGTGAATGATTCATAAGCCTTAAACGCGTAAAATGACTTGAAAAATCGTTGTTTGATTTCAATACATGAATAAAACGTTCCACCTGTTCAAAATCTTTTTGCCCGCGGTATGTAGTGGCAATACCCTTAATTAATAGTTTTTTCTTTTTATAATGAAGTTCTGTCAGCGACATATCTTCGGGGGTCATTTCCCCTAGTTTTTCAAGATTTTCAGCCCAAAGAAACCGGTTATTTTCCAATTTTGCCAATGTCATGATATCCTTCTTTGAGAGATTTTTCCCTTTTTCACGTAATAAACTAATCTCCTCTTTTATTTGGCCAATTTCCATGTTTTTCTGATTGATAAGACTATTATAATTAAACCCGATGTACCAGGTTAAGCCATTCACTCCAAATAATAAACTCACCAATAATCCAAATATGGACCATCGGATTCTCTCTTTATTTCTGATGGCTAAAGATTCAGATGTCTCTCTTTTATTCAGGTTGATAAGAATCAATTTTTTCATGTTTGGTTACAGCCCCTAATTGCAAGCCCCGATGCAATGGTATATTGTGATGGACTCCCCTCTATTAAATCTTCCTTCGTTTCCATCCCAGAAAACGGATTGAAGACTGCTGTATCCACTTGCAGTCGCTCCTGAATTAATGCATCCAATCCTAAGATGGAGCTTCCTCCTCCTGAAAGATAAATTCCCGTAAAATGACTTTGATTTGAAGATTTGGCATAAAATCGTAAAGTACGACGAACATCTTCAACAAAATTTTCTAAAGCGGATCGATCAGTAACAGCAATAATTCCTTGTGCCTCTTCAGGTTTTTTAAACGCTTCTACTCCTGATGAAATCAATTCAGTTTGTGCTGTTAAGTAGTCAAGAGATTTGCGTGCAGAGATGTCCTTCACCATCTCATGTATACCAATGGGGAGATCCCTCGTAAAAAACATCTCCTGGTTTCCCCATACAATTAATGAAGAGGTAACAGCTCCGATATCCAATAGCACAACCGCACCTTCAACAGGCAAACTGTGAGTTGCAAGAAATGAATTCATGACTGCCACCGGGTCGACATCAACAATACCTGGCTTTATACCGGAATCTTTTATCATATCTAAATGATTGGTCAATACCCTCTTTGTACATGCAATTAAACCAACATCAATTTTATCAACCTCATTTCTGTTTGGACCCAATATTTGGTAATCAATTACCGCATCGGTACCATCCATGGGAATATGTTTTCTTGCCTCAAAATTCATGGATGAATCCAACTCATTTGTATCCATTTCCA
>DASCRE010000044.1:0-2819 GCA_034408645.1 Fidelibacterota bacterium
AACAAAAATATGGTTAAAATTATTTTGTACTGCAAACTGAAGCAGTTCGTCTATTGAAGTTTTTGAAGCAAGTGAATATCTGACTACCCAAAGGCAACGATTTTGAAAATATGGTTTCTCTCCAAATAAACTAGAAATATAAATAAATAAAATCAGAGTGATAATTATATCAACTCTGATTTTATTTTTAAAAGGATTTGACAATGAAGAATAAAATTCAGGTAAGGTGAGAACTCCTTTTATTTATCCTCATTTTCAGAGTCTACACCCACCATATCTATTAATTCAATCATAGAAACTTCTGCCCTATCATTATCTCGAAACCCTAATTTCGTAATCCGTGTATATCTTCCTAGTCGATCTGAATATACCGGTGCAATATCATGAAATAAAGTATGTACAATATCTTTGTGTTTTATCTTCTTTAATACTATCCTTCGGGAATGTAAATCTCCTCGTTTTGCACGTGTGATTAAAGGTTCAATAAAACGTCTCAATTCCTTTGCCCGACTGTGGGTTGTTTTAATTTTTTTATGAGTAATGAGTGAAGACGCAAGATTTGCTAGCATCGCCTTTTTATGAGAGCGGGAAGATAAACCTAATTTTTTAATGGTCTTACGATGTCTCATAGATGGAATTATTTCTCCTTTTTCTTTGTAATATGTTCTTCAACATCCATTCCGAAACTGAGTTCTACATTAGATAATTTTTCAATCAATTCAGTAAGTGATTTCCTTCCAAAGTTTTTGAACTTTAGCATCTCATTTTCCTCTCTGGAAACCAATTCATGAATATATTTTATTCCTGCTGTTTGCAAACAATTATAACTCCGAACTGATAATTCCATCTCATCAATTGTAGAATTTAATAATTTTTGCATCGCTACCTTCTCCTCACTTATACCTTCAGTAATCTCTAACACCTCAGGTTTACTGATAGCTTCTACATACGTCAAATGTTTTACAAGAACTGTAGCAGCGTGAGAAATAGCATCTTTAGAAGTAATTGAGCCATCGGTGAAAATTTCAATCGACAGACTTTCCTGATCTTCTTTGGCACCTGGTAAAGGGTTTATGCTAAATGTTACTTTTGTAACTGGATTAAAAATACTATCAATAGATATCATTCCAATAGATGCGTTGGGAATCTCATTTTCTTCACTACTTACATATCCCTTTCCTACACCTAACAACAGTTCCATGTCAATATTACCTTCTTCATTAAGTTCAGTGATATAATGGTCAGGATTTAAAATTTCAAATTGGTCACTTTTGTCTTGGATATCTTTAGCAGTAAAAATATGTTTCCCTGATAATTTTATATGAACTTTGTCAGGTCTATTTTCAAATAATTTAAAGCGAACACCTTTTAAATTCATGATTATATCCGCAACATCTTCCTTAATACCTTTAATAGTTGAGAACTCATGTAAGACACCATCCATTTTTACATTAGTGATTGCGGCTCCAGGAATACTAGTTAATAAAACCCGTCTTAAGGCATTCCCCAAAGTAACAGCAAAACCACGGTCTAAAGGTTGAAATAAAAATTCCCCATGCGTATCCGAAGATGACTTATTCACTACATCAAGTTTAAAATCCAAAGCATTACTCATTTACAATCCTCTATAATTATTATTTTGAATAAAGTTCAACCACTAAACGGTCATTAATTGTCTGATCTATTTGATCTCTTTCCGGAATATCAAGAACAGTACCCTTCATTTTTGCTTTGTCTAACTCAAGCCATGGAAGATCAAGGTCACCCTTAATTCTCTTTACTGATTCCAAAATGATATCCATTTTCTTACTTTTTTCCCTTACCTGAATTACGTCTCCTATTTTAACAAGAGCTGAAGGTATATTCATTTTTTTTCCGTTAACCAAAAAATGCCCGTGATTGACCAACTGTCTTCCTGATGGTCTTGTAGGAGAAAAACCCAACCTAAAAACAACATTATCAAGTCTTCTTTCCAATAACTGCAAAAGGTTTGTTCCAGTCTCACCTTTCATTTTATCTGCTTTTTTAAAACAATTACTAAATTGTTTTTCTAACAAACCGTACATAAATTTTATTTTTTGTTTTTCTTTAAGTTGTAATCCAAAGTTTGAAAGCCGACTCCTTCGTCCTTGCCCATGTTGCCCAGGTGAATATGGTTTTCGATTTAATAATTTATCATATTTTGGATTTCCAAATATATTAACTCCATATTTCCGAACCAACTTCCCTCTTGCTACTTGGTTTTTTGCCATTATATTCTCCGTCTCTGATTAAACACGGCGTCTTTTAGGTGGCCGACATCCATTGTGAGGTAAAGGTGTAACATCCCTTATAGATGTTATTTGTAAACCAGCAACTGCTAGTGCTCTTATAGCTGATTCCCTTCCTGAACCTGGCCCTTTTACTCTTACATCAACAGATATCATACCAAGGTTGATAGCTTCTTTTCCCACTTTTTCTCCAGCCATTGTTGCAGCATATGCAGTGCTTTTTCGAGAGCCCTTAAACCCAGAAGTACCTGCTTTTTCCCACAAAAGAACATTGCCTAATTTATCAGTTATAGTGACGTGGGTGTTATTGAATGTTGCTTTGATATGAGCGACACCTGTTGGGTCTGTTAAAGTTTTCTTTTTCTTTTTTCTTTTAATATTACTGTTTATTGCCATTGAATTATTCCGCCGTTTTTTTACCCATTCCTACTGTCTTTTTCTTCCCTTTACGAGTCCGGGCATTAGTTTTTGTTCTCTGACCATTTACAGGTAATCCTCGTCGATGCCTCAATCCTCTATAGGTACCAATATCCTTCAATCTTTTAACAT
>DASCRE010000045.1:0-17042 GCA_034408645.1 Fidelibacterota bacterium
CTCTCGAAGCTCTAATTCTACCAGCTCTATTAGCTCAGGATCGTCTACCTGGTCTGTCTTGTTCAGATAGACCACGATAGCCGGTACATTCACCTGACGAGCCAACAACACATGCTCACGAGTCTGGGGCATGGGACCATCAGCTGCACTCACCACTAAAATACCACCATCCATCTGGGCAGCTCCTGTAATCATGTTTTTAATATAATCCGCGTGACCAGGACAATCCACGTGGGCATAATGACGATTCTCTGTCTCATACTCAACATGAGCTGTCTGAATCGTAATCCCACGTTCACGCTCCTCAGGTGCATTATCAATAGAATCGAACGTACGTACCTCAGCATATCCTCCCGCTGACTGAGATACAGTGATCGCTGCAGTTAATGTCGTCTTACCATGGTCCACATGGCCAATAGTTCCAATATTGACGTGCGGCTTCGTTCTTTCAAATTTTTCCTTCGACATAATTACTCCTTATTATTTTTTTTCAACTATTTGAGCCTACGACCGGACTTGAACCGGTGACCTCTTCCTTACCAAGGAAGTGCTCTACCGACTGAGCTACATAGGCATGAACGAGCGGGTGATGAGAATCGAACTCACGTGACCAGCTTGGAAGGCTGGTGTTCTGCCATTGAACTACACCCGCAAAAATGTGGGGAGAGAAGGATTCGAACCTCCGTAGGCGTACGCCGGCAGATTTACAGTCTGCTGCCATTGACCGCTCGGCCATCTCCCCTACGATTCTCCATACATAATAGATCAGCTATGTTAGCGATGCAAGTAGCAGTAGCACAAATATCAAAACTATTTTTCTTCATAATACTTTTCTTAAGAGCCGACGGAGGGATTTGAACCCACGACCTGCTGATTACAAATCAGCTGCTCTGCCAACTGAGCTACATCGGCAATAATAATTTTAGCTACCCCCATTTTTCTCGCTATACGACGAAAAAATTTTCTGTGAACTCGACACACAACACTTCCCTCCATCCTTTTTAAGGGTCATTAATGACAATATTAATTATAACAGAGCCTATAAATATATCTCGTTTAATATAATAATATCAAACTATTTTGAAAAAAAATGAAAATATTTAATTTTATAATTTACTGGTCTTTAAGTGACCATACAGGTTTACATAAGGAGCCATCAGGAGTATCTTCAATTTTCCATCCCAAATTATATAATTCCTCTCTTATTCTGTCAGATTCATTCCAATCTTTATTTTTTCGAGAAAGAATTCTTTTGTTAACCAGTCGTTTGATATTTTCAGGCATTTCAATTTGAGGAGGAATAATACCAAAAATTTCATCCACTGTATTAAGAAAATTTAACCCTAACAAAGCGACCTCTGGGCTCAATTTATTATCTTCTATTTTTTTATTCATTTTTTTAATCCATTTGAATAATACTGCCAATGCTTTTGGTGTATCCAGATCATCATCCAGTGCATTCAAAAATTCTTCATGTGATTTTGGAAATAAACCTGGATTTACCTTATCGTGGTCCACTATAGATTTTAATTTTGTGGACAAATCAACTATTCTTTGAATTGCCTGCTCACCTTCTAAACGTTTTGACAAAGAGAAACTTAGTTTAGTACGATAGTGACCATTTAGCAATAGGTATCGTACAACTTCAGAAATAAAACCTTGATTTTTCAGATCATCAACACTGTAAAAATTCGCTTCTGATTTACTCATTTTATCACCTTCAATCTGTAAATGCTCAGCATGCAGCCAAGTTTTAACAAAATTTGATCCTGTAGCTGCACGTGATTGCGTGATTTCATTTTCATGATGAGGGAAAATATTATCTACACCACCACAATGGATGTCAAAAAATTCGCCTAAATATTTCATGCTCATTGCAGAGCATTCAATATGCCATCCTGGTCTGCCTTTCCCCCAAGGCGAATTCCACCAAATGTCACCATCTCCAGACTTATGCCCTTTCCATAATGCAAAATCCTGTGGATTGTCCTTACTATATTCATCTTCAGACATACGTTCGGATGATTGGAGGTAATCACTTTGAATATTAATCAATTTCCCATAATCAGGATATTTTGAAATATTAAAAAATATAGAATTATCATTGGTTATATATGCAAACTTCTTTTCGATTAATATTTGGATCATCTCAATCATCTCAGCCACATGATCAGTTGCTTTAGGATATATATCAGCAGGTATAATTTTTAGCCAGGTTAAATCCTTAAAAAACAGATCTGTATATTTTTGGGTTAATTCAGATAGAGTTATGCCTTCTTGAATAGATCGACGGATGGTTTTATCATCAACATCTGTTATGTTCATAATATGAGTAACAGAATAATCTCTATATATTAGAAAACGCTTTAATAAATCTTCAAAAATAAATGTGCGAAAATTTCCGATATGAGCTACGTCATACACGGTTGGCCCACATGTATATAATCGCACACTGCCATTCTCAATTGGAATAAAGTTTTCTTTCTTTTTACTAAGACTATTGTAAAATGATAATGACATGATTCCTTTCTTGACTATAAATTAAACAAACGCTCTCTGTGTCTTTTTCTTCATCATTTTCAGCCATCTTCTTTCGATTTGACAATGAATAGCCTGCTGAATAGTATCTATTTTTAACGTAAAATAATCCTGACCTTTGATACGGGATACCAAGCCTACCATACCCTTTAATGGGCCTCCAATAATTTTAACCATATCCCCAAGGACAAAGTAATCTGTAGATTTAGGGTTGAATCCTCCCTCTATCAATTTTATGATTCCCTCAATTTCTGATTTACGAATGGGAACTATTTTCCCGCCAATTTTAACGATATGATGAACACCGGATGTCTGTAGTATATTTAAACACTCATTTTTTTCAGCACACACGAAAATATAGCTTGTGAACATGGGTTTTTCAATCCACTGATATCTATCACTCCACTTTCGTTTCACCTTAATAAGAGGTAAATATGTTTTAATTTTTTTCTCACATAAATATTTATAAACTTTCTTTTCATATCGGGGTTTCGTATACACTGCCATCCATACTTTCATTACCGCATCGCCTCGTTTACAATAGTTTCAATAAGAAATTCAAACGACCATCCAATTTCATGAGCTGCCATAGGCAATAGACTTGTACCTGTCATCCCCGGCAAAGTATTGACCTCAAGAAACCAAGGGATATTGTCTCCATTTAATCGAAAATCAATTCTTCCATAATTAGTACAACCAATTTTTTTATATATATTCTCTCCTGTTTCTTTTATTTCATCCGATAAGTTCTCTGAAAGCTTGGGAGAACATATATAGTGACTCATCCCTTGTGAATATTTACACTCATAATCATACAGCCTATTTGAAGGAATAATCTCCACAATGGGCAGTACTTCATTCCCAACGATTGAAACTGTTAATTCTCTACCTGAAATAAAGGTTTCTAATAATACTTCTTCATCATAGTCAAAAGCATGCCCGATAGCCTTTTTTAGGTCCACTCTGTTTTCAACAAGTGTTAACCCAACAGTACTACCTTGAGAGTTCGGTTTTACTATAACAGGGAAATAATCTATATGTGGAATCTGTTCTTCTTTTTTTAACAAAATCCAATCCGGTGTTTTATAGCCCATTTGAGATACAATGGTTTTACTAAAATGTTTATTCATACACACAGATGAAGCAAATCTACCAGAGCCTGTATAGGGAATTTTCAGACACTCTAATAATCCTTGGACTGTGCCGTTTTCTCCAATCCCTCCATGGAGCGCATTAAAAACAAGCTCGCAATTGGATAATTTTGGGATAGTGGAACCAAAATCATCTAAAAATTCAATACATTCAACGTCATAAGACATTTCAAGGAGTGCTTTTTTAACAGCTTCCCCGGTTTTTATAGAAATTTCCCTTTCCGGTGAATTACTACCCATTAAGACCGCAATTTTCATTTAATTTTTAAATTCAAAAGTGTTTTTGCACCTTCATAAACGTTTTTTACAGTAAAGGAAACACATTTATCAGATATTTTGTTGAGTGTTTCCTGTCCTCTGCCGGTAAGAACCAGCATTGTGTCCATATCAAGATGGTTCCCAGCCTCTATATCTGAAACGGAATCACCAATCATCAGGCATTGATTCAGTTTAATAGACAAATCTTTTTCAGCTTCAAAAAACATGCCAGATTGAGGTTTTCTGCGTGTGGATCCAATTCCCGGGAGATCAGTACACACATACAATCCTGAAATTTCCATATTTTTCTGCTTAATTTTTCCGATTAAATAAGAATGGATCTTATCTAATTCATCTTTTTCTATCAATCCCCTTGATACTCCAGACTGATTTGTAATAATACAAAGATGAGGAGACAGCGTAGATAAACTTTTGAGCGCATCCAATGTAAAAGAATATAATTGAAAGTCTTTCAATGAGGAGATATAACCAGGGTCAGGATTTAAAGTTCCATCCCTATCAATAAAAATAGCATCATAAATATATGATTTATTAGACATTTTTTATTTCTGCCAATTGAATAGAACTTTTAGCAAAAAACCAAGATCCTAATATAACAAAAGGAATAAAACCAACCGCATGGAGAATAATTGCTAAAGATTGTGAAATTGCCAAATCCATGTCAAAAACTGATACCATCATATAAATGACAACCGCATGATATGTTCCCAAATAGCCAGGTGCTGCAGGGACAGAAATGGATAACGTGGTTGCAATTAGTAGTAATCCTACCTGCTGCCAGCTCAGTTCAACCCCAATAGCTATTACAACCAAATAGGCGCATGCAAAATAAATTACCCATAAATAAATAGTGTAAAATGAAATGGCTACTTTATTACTAGATTTACCTAATTGACTAAAACCATTTATAACATTGAAGAGGATTGTATATATTTTTTTCATTATAGGTTGAGATTTACTCATTAATTCGTTAACATATTTTTCCCATACGTGGGTTTTTTTACTTATTAAATACACCATAGAAAATACTAAGGTTAAAAAAAAAGCAATGATTGTTAATCCTGTTTTAAGCCACAGTTCCATAGGATAACTAAACAAAAATAAAGTGGAAAAAATCAATAACCCTGCAAAATCAAGGACTCTGTCCAGAATAATAGTCCCCATAATGGAAGAAACTTTCAAAGGGCATTCTTTGGATAGGGAATAACCACGGAGCAATTCCCCCAAGCGGAATGGTAAAACATTATTACCAAAGTAACCAATCATTGTAGAACTGAATAAGGGACTAACTGGTATTTCGATTAGTGGTTTTAACAATGCCTGCCATCTTTTGGCACGAACCTGAACACTATAAGTAAACAAAACAAATACAGCAAGGATATATAACAGATTTACTTTTTGAAAATGAATCAATAACTGGCTTACATCCAATCTCCGAAATGCGTAATACAACCCAATGAGACTCAGAACAATACCAATAGTTAATTTTAGGATTTTATTCACGGAAGTCTATGACCTCCCATCCAGTTGTATCAGGTATTATTGAAGCAAAATCTATCGATTGATATCCTTTTAAATTAAAATGTAATTGAATGAATTCATTATCACTGAAATTTATTATTAAATCTTTGAGATTATAATACTTATCAACCTTAAGAATACCGGAGATTCCATAGTCTTCAATTGACAAATAAATAGTTTTTGATTGGTTTTTCACTTCGATTCGATCCACAGAAATGTTCTTCCAGTCACCATTCAAAACAGAAATTAAATTAAATTCAGAATTGACGTAATAGTCGATCACTACTTTGTTTTGAAGTGGATAGAATGTATAAAATAAATTATTATCCAATAAAAGTGACAGGTTTGATAATCGAATCATTAAATGATGATTATCGTTTATGAATAAATCCCCATTTGACCTACTTTGTGTTGACTTTTGGTGTTGCTCAAATTTTAAATCATAAATTCCTGGTTGTTCATAAAATTTATTAATAACTGAATCCAAAGAGGATGTTTCACCAAAAAGAAAAGTAACGCATAATCCAAAAATCAATTGGATTTTTTTTAATATATTTTTCAATCAGATATCATTTCAAGGTAAGATTCATCCACCAATACTTCTCTGGCTTTGCTACCAGTGAAAGGGCCTACAATTCCAATCTTTTCCATTTCATCTATTAACCGGGCAGCCCGGGAATAACCTAATTTTAATCGTCTTTGCAATAACGATATGGATCCTTGCTGATGGATAACAACTAATTTTATAGCCTCTGAAAGCATTTCATCTTGTTCGTCACCCCCTATGGATAAATCTCCCGAAGAAAATTCCTTAATGCTGGGAAGTGTTAGCACTTCCCCTTCAGGTTGGGAGGTGATATGATTCATAATCGATTCAATTTCTCCAAGAGATAAAAAGGCATTATGTAGGCGTACCGATTCGGCAGAGCCCAATCCTACAAAAAGCATGTCACCTCTACCAATTAACTTTTCTGCTCCTGATGCATCAATGATGGTTCGGGAATCAATTTTTGTTGCCACCTGAAATGCAATTCGAGAAGGAAAGTTTGCCTTAATCACACCGGTTATCACATCAACGGATGGCCTTTGTGTAGCAATAACCAAGTGAATTCCAACTGCACGTGCCAATTGTGCTAATCTAGCGATGGGAGCTTCAACATCTTTGGCACTCATCATCATTAAGTCTGCCAATTCATCAATTACAAGGACAATATAGGGCATTATAGGTTGGTTTTCAGATTTCATTTTTTCATTGTATTCACCTATATTCCTAACCACGACTTCAGACAAAATTGTATATCTATTATCCATTTCTTTTTCTAATCCCTTGAGAGCAAGAATTGCATTTTCTGTTGTCGTTACAATAGGTTCATCAAAATCTGCTGAACGAATCAGAAAATATTTCTCCAGGGAACGGTACATGGTCATTTCAACTTTTTTTGGATCGATTATCATAAATCTGACCTCATTCGGTTTAGCACGATACAGGATACTACAAACTATCGTGTTCAAACAAACAGATTTTCCAGAACCTGTTGTTCCTGCAATCAGTAAATGAGGCATATCACCCAAATTTAACGTTTCAATTTCACCAGAAGTACTCTTCCCTATTGCAAGTGTTAGCAATGATTTACTGCCAGCAAATTTTTCGGAGTTCACAATAGATTTATAATATACCAAGGCCGGATTGCGATTGGGGATTTCAATTCCGACAGATGATTTCCCAGGTATAGGAGCAATAACTCTCACCCTGCTTGCCTCCATAACTCTAGCTAAATCATCCGACAGTTGAACAAACTTATTTACCCTTACACCTTCTGCAGGTTCTACCTCAAACAATGTAATCACAGGGCCAGGATGGACATTCACGACTTTCCCCTCAACTCCAAAAGTTTCCAATGATTTTGTTAAGAAATTAGCCCTTTCCAACAACTCATCTCTGCTCATACCATCCTGGATATTTAAAGGAGAATCAAGCAATTCAGTCGTAGGTAACTGATATTCCCGAATAGAAGCCTTACGCTCTTTCAGTTTATCAAGCTGCACTTCATCCTCTTCAACCATTTCTCCAACTTCAATATTTTCTGTATCATCTGATATTCCAGTTTCAGCTTTTTCTTCAATATTTGAATTATCATTAATACTATTTATTTTGTTAGATATTTTTCGCTCATCTGCCTGTAAAATATTATTTTCTTCTTCTACCGTAGATATTTCTTCTTTCTCTTCTAAAGTCTCTGTGAAGTTTTCCTCTTCTTTATCTTCAATTTTTGATATTAGTTCCTGTGTATGTTTCTGCTTTGATTTTTCCTTTTTCTTCAACTCCCTTTCCAAGGAAAAAGAATCCCACCTGTCCTGTACCCATTTACCAGCAATCTGAAATGGATGATAAAAACTCCAGGAAAAATATCCTCTGATCAGTAGAAGCCAACCTCCTATCAAGATTACTGCAGCTCCAATTCCTCCCAAAAAGTCATGAATTAAATTTGCAATTGACCATCCGGTAAATCCTGAATATAAAAGATGAGGGAGGTTGCCATCATATATCCAGATTGTGATTTGTCCAAGAGAGATGGAAAACAATAACATGGCACCAAAAAGATACAGGGATATTCTGTAAAGATTCTCCAGCTTACGTTGACTGAATAACCACCAACCCCAAACAAAACCTAACAGAGGTAAAATGATTACTGAATAACCAAACCCTAACTTGATTAATCCATAGGACACATAAATTCCAACGATCCCCATGGTGTTTGTTAACTTGACCTTTGGAGAAATCCTAGGTTCTTCAGAAGGATTAAATCCAACAAGGCTGGCTAGAACACATAGCGAAATGATTAACAACAAGATGCCTAATATTTCTTGCCTACGCTTTTGCATTACTTTATTGTGATCAAACTATTACTTTTTTGTTCTTATTATAATAAGAATTAGGAATATAAAGTTCCATACATATACAATGGGGGTTTTTTAATGATGGCGTTCTTTATACTACCCCTGACATTTATTCCGATTTTGTTCCCTCCTTTACAGTATTTCTTATTAACATACCCCATACCAACTCCCCTATTCAAAACTGAGGAAAACCCTCCACTGGTCACAACACCCATCTTTCTATCATTTATACAAATGAGATATCCTTTTCGTGGAATGGCCCTGTCCTCCATCTCGAAACAAATCAATCTTTTTGAAATATTTTTTTTCATTGGTATCAAGGCTTCCTTTCCAATAAAATCATCTTTATCTAAAGTAACAACCCAACCTAATCCTGCTTCAAAGGGATGTGTCGTCTCATCTATATCATTTCCGTAAAGACAATATTTCATCTCCATTCTCAATAAATCCCTTGCTCCAAGGCCGGCTGGAAGCAATTTGTATTCTTTACCTTTTTCTAATAAATCATCCCAAATATATCCTGAATCTTGGTTGTTACAATATATCTCATATCCAAGTTCACCGGTATATCCAGTTCGAGAAATAGTGATTGGATATTTAAATTTGTTCGATTGTATGAATTGATAAAATTTGAGATTTTCCAATGAAATTTGGGTAAAGTCTGAAACTATTTCTCGGCTGTTTGGTCCTTGAATTGCCAAAAGGCTCATTTGTTTACTTTTATCATTAATATGAGCTTTTATATCATTATTTTTGTTCAACCAATCTAAATTTTTTCCAAGATTCCCTGCGTTCACTACTAACATATAGTACTCAGGAAAACAATACACCAATAGATCATCTATGATGCCACCGTTTTCATTACACATGACGGTATATTGAGCATTCCCTGGAGTAAGAGAAGTAACATCACTGGTTACCATTTTTTGTAAATATTTTTCGGCATTTTCACCTTTGACTATTATTTGCCCCATATGACTAACATCAAATAATCCTGCATGATTTCTAACAGCTTGGTGTTCTTCAGAAATTCCAGAATAATAAACAGGCATTTCAAATCCACAAAAATTTACCATTTTAGCTCCCATGGCGACATGGTGATAATGAAGTGGTGTTTTATTCATTATAATAAATGAAAAGAAAAATCATTTTGAGATAATCAATCAGATAAATTGAAAAGATAAAGTTTTTCAACCATATTTATTCATAAATGTTTCCATGAACTCAGCCACGGCCTCAGCACCTTGAAGGGTCATTGCATTATATAAGGACACACGAATTCCTCCAACACTGCGATGCCCCTTCAATCCAATTAATCTATTTGCAACCGCTTCTTCTAAAAACTTTTTTTCCAAATCCTCAGTAGGGAGTCTGAAAGTGATGTTCATCCAACTGCGGCTATTCTTTTCTGCTGTGGGTCTGTAATATACACTGTGTAAATCCAACAGGTTGTAGATCAAATCTTTTTTCTGTTGGTTTATTTTTTCAATCCCAGACAAACCTCCATTATTTTTGATCCATTCCAAAACCAATTTCAACATATAAATGGCAAAAACGGGTGGGGTGTTAAAAAGAGAATTCTTTTGAGCATGTGTTTTGTAATCTACCATCGTCGTAAGGTTCTCATTGCATTTTTCCAGCATATCTTTCCTTATACCCACTATCGTCACTCCTGATGGACCAAGATTTTTTTGAGCACCCGCATAAAATAAAGAGAATTGGCAATAATCACTATTCCGTGAACAAATATCAGAAGATAAATCTGCAAAAAGAGGAACGCTTCCTGTATCCGGAATTGTTTGATATTGAGTCCCCTTAATGGTATTGTTGGAGGTTATATGAACATATGCAGCGTTATTCGTTATTTCATGTGAAGCAAATTCTGGGATATAAGTGTAATCTCTATCTTTGGATGAAGCAATAACGTTTACTTTCCCAAGTTTTTCCGCCTCCTTGATTGCCTTGGATGCCCATGTTCCAGTATCAACATAGTTTGCTGTCATCCAATTCCTAAGAAAATTCAATGGTATATTTGCAAATTGTGTAGAAGCTCCACCTCCCACAAATAAGAGGTGATAATTATCTCCCAACCCCAATAATTCCTTCATAATATTGTTAGCTGAATGATTAATTTCCTCAAATTGAGAAGAGCGATGAGAAATTTCTAAAACCGACATACCTGTACCCTGATAATCCAACAATTCTTCCCGAACAATCTGCAGCACCTCCAATGGTAAAGTTGAAGGACCTGGATTAAAATTAAAAACACGGTTTTGCATTATAATATCCCCTTTCTAAAAACAAATTATTTAATGGTAATAAAATCATGGATAATGGATTCAATAATATCTCCGATTCTAGACAAACTTTCTTTTGTAGAAGCTCCCAAGTGCGGTAAAGCTATGACATTCGGAGCATCAATCAATGGTGTGTTCTCTGGCGGGTCAGAGTACCAGACATCGTTACCAAATCCAGCCAGTTTTCCACTCTTCAATGCTTCAACAACATCCCTCTCAATAATTGTTTTACCACGCCCGGTATTAATGAGGTACGCCCCATCTTTAAATTCATTGAGCATCTCGGCATTGATGATTCCTTTTGTTTCATGATTAAGAGGAAGATGTAAAGAAACATAATCAGAATTGTTTAGAATGTCTCTCAAATCTGTAGTCATTTTTGCAACTAAACTTGATTTAACCTTTGGATGGTAGGCAATAACATTCATTCCAAATGCAGCTGCTCTTTTAGCCAGTTCGGTTCCGATCCTCCCAAGCCCAATAATGCCCAATGTTTTTTGATATAGTTCGGTGCGTATTAGCTCTTTTTTTGCCCACTTACCTGCTAACATTGTACGGTCCGCTTTTGTCACATGATTTGGCAAAGCTATCATCAGTGCAAAAGCGAGTTCTGCAACAGCAATAGATGAAGCTACCGCAGTGTTATGAACGGTAATTCCTTTTTCAGTAGCATATTTCAAATCAATATTATCAAGTCCTACACCACCACGGATAACCAGTTTAAGATTTGGTGCTGAATTAATATACTCTTTTGTTACTTTCGTTTTACTGCGCACAAGCACGATGGTTGCTACCGGCAATTTTCCCTTATCATATGTAATGTTACCAAATCTAGAAAGTTTATCAGGTAGGTCTGGTAAAAATACGTCTGCAATAAGAATGAGCATAAGTATTTTCCTTTATAAATTAGTTAATAAATGTACGACCATTCCACTCCTCAATTTCGGCTCAAACCAGGTAGATTTTGGCGGCATCACTTTTTGAGCATCTGCCACGTTTAATAACTGACTCACTGTAGTGGGATATAATGAAAATGCAATATCAAATTCTCCAGAATCCACACGGTTTTCTAATTCCGTATTCCCTCTAATACCTCCAACAAATTGAATCCTTTCATCTGTTTTTGGATCCTTAATATTGAGAATGGTTCCAATAAAATATTGTTGTAAAATTTCAGCATCAATTCCTTTAACAGGGTCATCTTCATTGAGTTGATTATTTATCAGAGTCATTCTATACCAGTTCCCTCCAATATAAACACCATAGGTATGAAAGGCTTCAGGAGAAAAAGCTCCTTCTTTATTTATCGCTAAATTAAAATTGAATTCTGCTCTGTCCAACACCTCTTGAACGGATAAATCCTCTGGTTTTCTCGCTATCCTATTATAGGGTAATATATTTACCTCATCATCTGGAAATAGTACATGCAAAAAATAATTATATGGTTCCGGTAATTTTTCAGTGTTGTTTTTGCGTCTGACGACTTCCGCAGCTGATTCTGAACGATGATGCCCGTCTGCTATGTAAGTGCAACTAAGTGTGTTGAATCTTTTTTGAATTACTTTGATTATTGATTGATCTTTGATTACCCAAAAATCGTGAGTCACTCCATCATCTGAAGTAAATGAAGTTTCCGGACTCATTTGGGTTAATTGTTCAAAAAGATCTGATATATCAGAGTTATTTCTGAAGATGGAAAAAACTGGACCGACTTGCGCTTCTAAATATTCAATATGGTTTGCCCTGTCTTCCACTTTATCTGGACGGGTATATTCATGTTTTTTTATTATACCATTATTATAATCTTCGATAGACATCACACAGCAGAGACCTGTCTGACATTGGTTATTGATAGTTAGCCTATATATATAAAAACAGGGTTGTTCATCCTGAATCATTAATCCATTTTTGATAAATAAAAATAAATTTTCTTTTGCTTTTTTGTAGACAGTTTCGCTGTGTGGATCAGTCCCATCATCATACTCGCACTCTGCTTTATTTATCCTTAAAAATGAATTGGGGTATTCCTTTACTATTGTCTTTGCTTCCTGTGCATTTAAAACATCATAGGGAGGGGATGCAATCTCAGCTGCTTTTTCAGAGATAGGTCTCAACCCTCTGAATGGAAATACCTTGACCAAATTCTACCTCATACGTCCCAATGCGTTTTTTATAACATCTTCCAAATTTCCATCTATCTCACCTGACTCGTCCATCGTCTTTAATGTTCGATATGCCTGGGAGCGGTGAAACCCCAAAGATTGTAACGCATCAAGGGCATCTCTAAAGTACTCAGATTCAGTAGAAATACTAGAACTCCCTGGTAATTCATCCATATCTGTTGAAATAAACTTTTCTTTTAATTCAACAATAATTCTTTTCGCTATTTTTGGACCAATACCTGGTAAAATGGTCAATGATTTTACATCACCTGAAACAATTCTTTTTTTCAAATCTTCGGTCCTGACACCTGAAAGAATCGCTAAAGCAGATCGTGGTCCGATCCCGTTAACACTGTTTAAAAGGGAAAACAACTCTCTTTGTTCCTCTCCTGAAAATCCATATAAATTTAAAATATCCTCCTTGACATGAAGATATGTCAATATTTCAACCTGCTCGCCTACGGAAGGTAATTGCTCATAAGAACCGACGGTGACAAATACTTTTAACCGCACACCACCAATATCAATAATAGCGGCAGAAGGATCTTTCTTAATCAAAATTCCTGAAAGTGAATCAATCATGTTAATTAAATTTATTTTGATGGATATAACAAAGTGCTATTGCCAACGCATCAGATGCATCGGTAGGAATATTTCCTTCCGGTAATTTTAATAGTTTACAAATCATATAATTCACCTGTTCCTTAGATGCAGCGCCATTTCCAACAACAGACATTTTCACCTTCCGGGGAGCATACTCAATACAGGGGATACCCATGTGAGCACCAACTAAAAGAAGTGTTCCCCTTGCTTGGCCCAATGCCATGGCAGATTTAATGTTCTTGTGGTAAAATGTATCTTCAATAGTAAGAACTTCAGGGGAATAAGATTTCAATATCTCCATGCCTTTTTCATACAAATAGTTTAATCTCTCCGGAAGCAGCATTCTTCTGGGAGGCCGTAAAACACCATTATCGATGTGATATACATTATTTTTTCCATCTGACTCAATAACTCCAAACCCTGTCGCGCTTAATCCGGGGTCAAAACCAATTACTCTCATCAACTCATACCCAAATAAAATATTTCAAAATAAAAAAAAGTCTAATTTAGAGATTCATCATCTAAATCAACATTAGCATATACATTCTTTATATCTTCATTGTCATCCAAAGCCTCCAATAAAGACAAGACTTTAGGAACATCATCTCCTTCCACTTTTTGTAGATTATTTGGAACCATTTCTACCTCGGCTGATCTGACCTCATATCCATTATTTTCTAGTACATCTCTTATATCAATCAGTACATTTGGTTCAGTGGAAATAATATAATTTTTTTCATCTATATCTAAATCCTCTGCACCAGATTCCAAAGCTATCTCCATGACAGTCTCCTCATCTCCCGCAGATAAATCAAGGATAATCTGTCCTTTCTTATTAAACATCCAAGACACACTCCCATTTTCACCCAAATTTCCACCATGTTTTGTCATAAGATGACGTATATCTGCAACCGTCCTGTTTTTATTGTCTGTCAGTACTTCCATTAAAATAGCAACTCCTCCTGGTGCATAGCCTTCGTACACTGCTTCCTCGTAGCTCGTTCCGGGAAGGTCACCGGTTCCTTTTTTAATGGCACGTTTTATATTGTCCTGAGGCATATTAGCAGATTTAGCCTTTAGGATTGCCTGTCTCAATCGGGGATTTGCTGATTCGTCCCCACCACCATTCTTTGCAGCTACAGTTATCTCCTTAATGAGGGTTGTGAATATTTTTCCACGTTTTGCATCCAGTGCTCCTTTTTTCCGTTTGATGGTTGACCATTTACTATGTCCAGACATTATTTCCCTTAAATTTACCAAAAAAATTTACGGTATTACTGGGCCCTTCTCAAATTTGTTTCCACTAAAAAAAAGGGGCTGGTCCCTCTGGACAGCCCCTTTATAATTTATCCGAAAACCAGAATATTATTTCATTAGCATAACTTTTTTCATATCGGTGAATTCACCGGAAGTCAGGCGATATAAATAAATTCCAGAGGGGACCTGTCTGTCGGCATTATCTTTTCCATTCCAGACAACTGAATAATGATTCGGTGTCAGGTAACCGGAGACAAGAGACTTAATTTCCCTCCCCATCATGTCATACACAATGAGAGATGTTAATCCTTCAGTTTCCACACTGTAATTTATAGTTGTGCTAGGATTGAACGGATTTGGGTAGCTCCCTTGAAGACCAAACATAACAGGTTCAATACTGATTTCAGATTTAATCAATGTGAATTCTGCATTTACAGTATTTGGAATTAAGAATTGACCGGAACCCGAAAGTTCAAAAATATCTCCTGTTGCAGACGTCAGAATCCATTTGGAATTATCTGCAATATGATATGAAACATTGAGTTCACCATAAGGATTCATTACCGTAATATTCCCAGTTGATCCTGTATAAATTAGGTTGTCGCTGTACCGAACATCAAAGGCACCTGTTGGAGGAACAGGAGGCAAACTGTAACTGAGCTTCTCAGCTTCAGGAACTACCGCATCAAAATAG
Organism: Fidelibacterota bacterium; assembly: GCA_034408645.1. Lineage (GTDB taxonomy): Bacteria > Fidelibacterota > Marinisomatia > Marinisomatales > AB-629-J13 > AB-629-J13. The sequence continues at coordinate 15,401 of DASCRE010000045.1, forward strand.
AGTGCCTTTCCATTAAACAATATGGAACTCGCATTCTTAAGGCGATTGACAAACTCACCACTCCTAGCAGCAGCTCCACCTATGACAACATCGCCGGTAGCCGTTGTACGAATCCAATATCCTTGTCCAGGGACAAGCTCAGTTGAAGATTCATATCCAGTTCCAAACCCATATAGAGTGTTTGCTACAACTATTCCGTCAGGGTCACTTATAGTTCCGACACCCATAGATTCAGATCCACCAGAAATCAAATTCCATCCTGCGGCTAATGTTACAGGAATTTCACTAACACTTCCACCTGTAACCATATTTTCTCCCTCAGCATCAAATCGCAACCAATATCCTTCCCCTAGTTCAAGATTTTCAGCTGATACATATCCTGCATCAAAGGCATATAAAGTATTACTTATTGAATTTGGAAAGACCTGAGAATAAGAATTGTCTTCAGTTCCAACTGGCAATCCAACTAAATTCCAATTTGCCTGATTGCTGATTGAAACATCAACATCTCCTCCGGAAAACCAATCACCTGGATACTCAGGCTCGGAATTTTCGGTGAACTCTGCGGAACCTCCATACACCCGATTTTTGTGATCTGCTCCTAACATATCTCCAATTTCATTAAAATACCAATCGGGCATCTGAAACACATAGTTTACTGCATCACTGGTTGCCCATTGAGCGGTATGAGGAAATTGTTCCTCAGGGCTACACCAACCACTGGGAGTATCACATTCTTCTCCTCCCGCCCAATCAGTTTCATCAGGAGTATTTGAGGCGTTTAATGGATTCCACCATGTAGCACCATTATCCGTAGATTTAAATATCAAGATATCAGCACTCCATTGGGGATACCAGATGTATGGTTCCTCACAATCATCCGGGTCCTCAGGATCATAGTCTTCAACAGGCCCTCTAATTCCCATATCACTTACAACCCAAACAAGATTCGGATCCTCAGGATCAAAAGAAAGCTGTGCCTGTGTTGACCAAATATAACTGTTCCCAGTAGGATCTCCTACGTACCAGGTAGCACTTCCTGTCATTACCTTCGAATAATTCCATCCTGTCGGAGTATTCACAAATCCAGGATTGTCAAGGTTGTCTCTATCAATGGTAAAATGATAATATCCAGCTCCAACTTCGCTATAATCTCCCGAAAAATAATAACAGAAAGAATCATCACAGGGAAGTATTTCCATCATAATATGAGGATTTCCTTCACTGTCCAACTTCATATCAAATTCATAATAGCTCCAAAAACTTGTTATTGCAGAGGTTGTGTCCGCACAGGGGTCATAGTAATCACTAAAATAAGTATTTTGCATATGATCGAACACATTATCAGGAATAAAATATACATCATCATTATAGTAAGGGGGTTCAGAACTGGAAGGTCCATGCCAACTTGCTCCATGGTCTTCCGTCATTTTGAATATAAAAGTATGATTATTTGAAACTGAACTGTTGTCATCTAATCCTCCTGCAAACAGACCAACCAAACCAACTGCACCCATTCCATCCGGTGTCATACTCACTGCAGGACTGGAATTATAACTTCCACTGGCGTCTCCAGGCTCCAAATAAGCTGGTTCATCTATTATGATAAACTCCTCACCAAAAACAAGATATCCGTCATCAT
>DASCRE010000046.1:0-2141 GCA_034408645.1 Fidelibacterota bacterium
CCGGCGGTGATTGATTTGACACTAATGAGCGATGAAACAATTCCCATTGATCTTACAGAACCGGAAATTATTTTTGAAGAATTTTTTGACAATCTCGATAATTGGTCTGGAACAGTTTACTGGAGTGCGGAAGGTTCACTCTTGTCGCAAACAAATTTTACCTATAACAATTCCATCGAATCATTGCTGACGTCATCGGTTCCTATTCATATTGAGGAAGAAACCGATGCAGTCTTTCAACTGAGCTTACATTACGAATTGGAGTGGAATAATGATACTTTATCATTGGGATTGAGTGATATCAACCAGGGACAGATAACTTGGTTAAACCATTGGACTGACCAAAACTGGGTTGACCACACGGAATATATCCCCGTGACCTTGGACTCCGGATATTATGCCACTGTAATTCGTTTAAAAACGGATGGAAGTGTACAGTACCGGGGATTGGTAATGGAATCATTGACTTTGATGAAAGGTTCTACTGTGCAGTTGAATATAATCGATTCGGCGATTCCTATTTCATTTGAACTGAATCAAAACTTTCCCAATCCATTTAATGCCAAAACCAACTTCACCTTTTCGATACCTGTTGATGGCTACATAGATTTTGCAATATATGATTTACAGGGCAGGGCAGTGAGCAATGTAAAAGAAACATCTTTTTACCAAAGGGGATCACATACCATTTCATATCAAGCAGATCACCTAAGTAGCGGAATATATTTTTATTCAATTAAGAATGATAGACATACCCAATTCAGAAAAATGATCGTATTAAAATGAGGAAACAATTAATGATTAACCGATTCACTTTAGCTGGTTTTTTAGTTTTTTCTACTTTAAAGGCAGACATCTTACCTCTAACTCAGCGTTATTTTCATCATGAAGATCAGGGACATTCTTATGTTCGAGGAACGTATATGATCATTCTATCGGATGCAAGTTTGGAAACGTATTTCACTGATGATAATACAGGAAATTTTGTGGAATTTAAAAAATCACAAGGCTACAATGTAGTAATACAAAATTTTAATAATGTAGGAGGAACAGCAAATAATTTAAAATCATATTTGCAATGGTATGTTGAAGAGCAAGATCCTCTTTTGGAATATGTTTTGCTTGTAGGTGATGTTAATGGGAATTATGCTATTCCTTCCTTTTATATCGGTTCCTACAATGAAAATGAAGATGATGTGACGGACTATCCATATACATTTTTTGGAGACGATGTTACTGAAAATAGATTCTTCATTGGAAGGTGGTCCATAAGACAGGTTCAAGATCTTATCAGCTTGAAGATGAGGAGTATCCAATACATAAAAATGGATGAAATATCAGACTACAGTTATTTAAATCGTGGATTGTTGGTTGCCGGTAATTATAACGGTGAAGATGATGCACCTAATACATGGCCAGTTACACCGGTTTGGACATCCCTTTGGCTCCAGGATGAGTGGTATAACTATGGTTATTCAGAAGTAGACACAGCCTTTTTCCATCCGCAGAATCAAAATACAGAAAATGCTCAGATCGTTCCTTCATGGAATACAGGTGTAGGAGTGATCAATTATAGAGGTTGGGGAGATGCCAATGGCTGGCACAAACCTTATTTTCACAGGGAAAATATTGATGAATTAACAAACGGATGGAAGCTGCCAATTGTTATGAGTTTTGTCTGCAACACCGGAGATTTCGGAAATAATATAGAACAAAGTTTTGGAGAGTATATGCTAAAAGCTGGAAGCATTTCAAATCCAAAGGGTGCTGCTGCTATGATAGGTCCATCTGACCTGGATACAGATACACGGTTTAATAATGTGATGTGTGGCGTTATGTGGGATGAGCTGCTTGAGGGACGTGTTCCGGAATTGGGGCCAGCGCTACATGCTGGGAAAAAAGCGATAGCAATTGAATTTCCTGGTTATGCTGTGAACGGTCAAAATATATCCGAGTTTTATCATCATGTCTATGGTGTTTTGGGTGAGCCAAGCCTTCCTGTCTGGCTCAAAGAGCCAGGGAATTTATCAGCTGATATTGAGCAAAACACTTCTCTCAATCAGTCTTATTTATCCACTGTCATTATCAATGAATCAGGATATCCAATTATGGATGTAGTTGGAGCACTGATGTATAATGGT
>DASCRE010000047.1:0-2932 GCA_034408645.1 Fidelibacterota bacterium
CAATTCAATTTGATTCAATAAAGTTAGTGTGAGCAATGCGGATAATAACACAGCCGGGATCGAATGAAAAATGCCCCTGTGGTTCGTCAGTTTTTTAAAGATTCCACCAATCCCATAATAAATGAATAGACCTGAAAAAACCACGAACCCAGCCAACTGCAGCAAAGAACTCTCTTCTTGGTTCAATACAATCCAGCCGGTTACTGCGGATCCAATTACAGAAAATATAATTAGTAATATTTTGAGGGGCGCACCCGTATCACTGTCTAAATCAGGCAAAAAAGCACCCACAACAGTGGCCACAAAAATAAGAGGTAGGAACCAAACCGAGACTAAAGATAGGGTGATGACAATAAATGTCCATCCTGCCGCTGTCACCATACCGAACGCCATATGTGCCTTATACCCGGCCATGGCTATCTATTTTCTTTCTTCGAAATATGATAAATCAAATTCTTTTCCACCCGCTGGTCCAAGGGTATCTTTGTCAACCATCGCTGGAGTTTCATAAAACTTTTACTATTGCTGGATATAACAGGCATGGATTGACCGATTTTGGGTAAACTTTCAATAACTCTTACTGGTTCTTTGGTACAAACAATGTAGGCCGATTCTGTACTCATACTTTCCCCGGGCAATGTGCTAACCACAAAAGAAACATGCTTACGAATCCCGGGATCGGGGATTTCTAAAGTTGTCTTCGCCTGTATAAAATTCTCTTTCATATAGTCATTGGGATACATCAAAAAAGCATTTTGATCCGCCATAAAATTAAAGATATAAATATAGCAGTCTTTGCTGGGCGTCACTGTAAAAGCAAGTTCATCCCCAGACTGGAGTAAATTATTTTCAATCTTGACATCAATATAAAATCCCAGGTCCCGTTGACCAGACACCGGTTCCACATAGGCTTTAAGCTTCATGGTCTTTTCGTAACCGTTCTTTATCTCTTTTGGGAATCCATCCACTAAAACCTCTTCGGCCGTGATCACTCCGGATACTGTACTTTTGAAAAACCCAGACCAAGCGGTTTGTTCATTTGCCACACCGTTTGATTCACTCATCATGTCGGTTAACAGGGAGGTAATCTCTATATTTGCGGGGACTTTTTTGCTAATCGCCTTATTACGCAGAATCTGGAGAAGTTCTTGTTTAGCTTTATCCGGAGGTATTGCATTTGAAAAGCTCCGCGTTTCCTCTACCTCAACCCATCCCGGCTCGCCTGTGCGGTATTCAACCATCTCCGCCGAGGTAGGATCTACCATGGATTCCATGGTTATTTCACCCGTTCCCGATGATGCATCATTCGTCAGATCTTTTTCTACTTCAGTTACATCCGCTTCTGCATCCAACGCCTCAAAGGCAATTTGAGCAGATGCTGTGTCATCCGGTTTTGGTTTCTCCGGTGGACTGGCGCAGGCAGCCAATATGAGGATGGGAATGAACCGTTTTAAGTCCATACTCTTACCACTTGATGCGCTTAAAAATGATGGATTGTTTAAAACCACTTTTATTAATAATCATTTAATAAATTTTACTCCTGTACCAAATAATATAGCACCATCCGAAATGCCGCTGGAGTGTTTTGGGCGAAAGGGTAATAGCGCCATCGCTTGTGGTACCCATAATTAGATGATTTTGCTTACTCATTACGGATTCCCTATTTTATATTTCTGTATTCCATTAATGTATAGAATATATTTTGCTCTTCATCATGCCAGCGTTCTTTGATCCTGGCACCACTCAAGACTACATTTGTTGACTCTTCAATCCATCGAATGCCTTCTGAATAATCCATGGTGGCATTCTTTGATAGGGCACCTACGTTGGTATCCAATTGTTTGGCAATTTCGATCCGAGCCTGTTTTGCTGAATCCTTCCAACTGTCTTCCAAACGTCGATGCGTGGAACCAAATCCTACACCATAAATAAATCCCCGTCTTTTAGGTGGCCTCAATATCCATCCAGGACGGCGTTTCATTTTAGACGAATATCGAAGGGATGATTGGATATGGTCTATTTCATCCACCGAAACCATGGAAAGGTCATTGTTGATAATCATTAAAACATAAGCGTTATTTTGGGTAAAAAGGCTATCAACGTAAAAAGCATTCGCTGCAACTTTTTTGTAGATAGTGGAATCAATGATCTCGCGAGAATATTGCCTTGCGAATGCCTTTGCTCCAGATGATACTTCTGCCAATCCACCCACAATATTTACATGAAGTTGACGGCTTAATTCTGCAATTGCACTGACTTTTGCAGATGTATAAGATTTTTCATCTTCTTGAAATCGATGCCCAATCCCAATTCCGATATAATACTTGTCTTGTTGGGGCGGATACAAAAACCATGTTGGTGTACCCTGCCCCACACATATACTAATGAAAATCAGCCATCGGTAGGCAAAGCCATTCATCATTCTCACATAATTATAAAGTAGTGATTAATAATTAATCTAAATCACTGATGGCTTTTTCTAAATCATCAAACCCTTGCTTGGCCTTGAATTCATTATAGAGTGCTTCTTCTTTTTTTACTGCATCCAATGTATTCTGCCGCACAGAGTTTAAGGAATATTCAACCAGGATATAGATGGTACCATCCTTGGCGACATACGCTTCTTTAATGGTGCTGCCCTTCAGCGAATTGTCGGTTACTTGTTTCGTTACCGCCTGACTGAACTCAGTGGCCTGGGCATTTTCCCCAATTCCAGATTCCTGCATAAAATCCTTCAGCAAACTGGCAACTTTTACATTGACGGCCTGGGATATTTCTGTACGGGCCCGGGCGGTGGCTGTTTGTTTAGCCAGACTTGGGTTTTGTTTTTTAGCCTGTCCCACACCGTAAAGTGCATCTTCAGCAGTTGGGGGGTTCAAAAACCAAGGGGGCATGTCGCTTGATCCACGTGATTCTGTGCTTCCTGAACCTG
>DASCRE010000048.1:0-1920 GCA_034408645.1 Fidelibacterota bacterium
AGGAGTAGCAATTCGTACATTAAGCATGATCCTGTTCCCTTCTGCAGGATGATTAGCCATTGAATATGCACGAAAAATATCTTCTTCATTTTGTGCGACTATTTCCCAAATTTTGTATTTATTCCAATCTGAATGATAAATTTCCTCAATATCAAATTCACTGAATTTTAGGTTGTTATATTGAGGAATGTCAATCTGTATATATCCTCCTGCTCTGAAATCCAGGTTTTCACCAGAAGGTAGTTTTAAAACCAATTCTTTAATAAATGTTGCTACATTTTGATTGGAAACGACTGTGCATTCCCATTTCTGTATATTGAATATTTCTTCTGGAATATGAATTACTATATCCTTTTTAATTTTTACCTGGCAAGCCAAACGCCAATGGTCCCGTGCCATGGAACGATTAATATAACCGGTTTCAGTGGGAAGGATTTCTCCACCTCCTTTAATAACCTGACATTTACACATAGCACACGTCCCTCCTCCCCCACAAGCAGATGGGAGATAGAGTTTACTATTTGCTAAAGAACTGAGCAGAGTGGACCCCGGGCGGGTTATAATATTGTTCGAATCATCACTATTAATCGAAATGGTAACGTCACCTTGGGGCAACAGTTGACTCTCCGCAAAATTTAGTATCAATACCAGAATGAGAATAACTCCTGTAAAAACAAGAACAGTTAACAGTATCAATGCCATTAAAGATCAATCCCAGAGAAAGCCATAAATGCCATGGATATCAACCCGGTCAAAAGCATAGTAATTCCTAAACCACGCAATTTTGAAGGAACATTCGAATATCTAAGCCTATGACGTATTGATGCCATTGATACAATGGCCAAAAACCATCCTAATCCAGAACCAAATCCAAAAACAGTAGATTCCATCAATGTATATTCTCGTTCAACTAAAAACAGTGATCCTCCTAAAATCGCACAATTTACCGCAATCAATGGAAGGAATATTCCCAGATTATAATAAAGAGTAGGTGAAAATCTGTCAAGGATCATTTCAACCAGTTGTACCATAGCTGCAATTACAGCGATAAATACAATATAATTCAAAAAACTTAAATCTATATCAGGATATCCTGCCCAGGATAAAGCTCCTTTCTCGAGAAAAAAATGATGTATAACCCAATTTGCAGGTGCTGTAATTGTCAGAACAAATGTAACTGCAAACCCTAATCCGATAGACGTATCCACCCGTTTTGAAATAGCTAAAAATGAACACATACCCAAAAAATATGCCAGCAAAATATTTTCCACAAAAATTGCTTTGATCATTAAGCTTAGGTAATGTTCCAACATTATGTTTCTTCCCTAATATTAGCGAAAATCCGTTGGACCCAGACAATAAGGCCTAATATTATAAAAGCACCTGGTGCCAAAACTATTAATCCGTTGTTCTCATAACCCGCTGCATAAAAAGATTCAGGGATTAGTTGAAACCCATAAACAGTACCACTGCCCAAGATTTCTCTGAGAAAGGATACGATAATGAGAATGATACCATAACCAAGGGCATTTCCCAAACCATCCAAAAACGCTTTTCCTGGAGGGTTCTGCATGGCAAACGCTTCTGCCCTACCCATAACAATACAATTAGTGATAATCAAACCCACAAATACGGTCAATTGTTTGCTGATGTCGTACATATAGGCTTTTAAAAGCTGATCAGCCAAGATGACCAAAGAAGCAATAATGGAAAGCTGCACAATTATTCTAACTTTTCCAGGGATAAAATTACGTAAAATCGAAATAGCTGTATTAGATATTGAGAGGACCCCAACCACTGCTAATGTCATGACCACCGCTGAATCCATTTTTACCGTAACTGCTAGCGCCGAACAAATTCCCAATACCTGCAAAGTAATGGGATTATTTTCCATGAGTGGGTCGGTTAAAATTTGTTTTG
>DASCRE010000049.1:0-1625 GCA_034408645.1 Fidelibacterota bacterium
ATTATTGAACGTGATTACCGTCCCAGTTTGATTACCATCAATCACGGTTTGAGAAATGTAACTGGTATCACTTGTAACAAGATAAATTGAACCAATAGTAATACTACTGCTATTGAGATTAATATTTTCCACATAGGTGCCAGGATGGACTAAAATTGTATCGCCATCTTCGGACACAAGAATCCCATATTGAATTGTGGCAAATGGACTGGCTATTGAACCGTCACCCTGTTCATCTGAACCGGTGGTTGATATATACAAAATATTCTCTGAATATGGAAGATATGTGGCCGTAATATAATTTACTTTTGTTTCCATTGCAGATGCCCCGCTGACATCCGTCACTGTTAGACTCACTGTATAGATACCCTCATCCCCATATGTGTGCACAGGATTCTGTTCTGTGCTCTCATTATCATCACCAAAATCCCAGTAAAAACCAGTTATCTCATAATCTTCAGGTATTGATTCATCAGTAAAGCTCACCTCAAGAGGGGGATTCCCAAAGACCGGAGTCCCAGAAAAATCTGATACCAGTCCAGTGACATGAATAAAATCCACTTTTGTTTCAGTGGATGATAATCCATATTCATCAGTGACCGTAAGGCTCACTGTGTACATACCTCCATCTTCATAGACATAGGTAGGGTCCTGATCTGTACTTTCACCTCCATCACCAAAATCCCAGTGGTGGTCCACAACTTGGCTGGATCCTTCGCTGGACATATCGTTGAATGTCACGGTTAAAGGATAATCACCTGTGGTTGGCTCACCGGAAAATTCTGCTGTGGGCCCTTCTTCAAATGCTGCTAAAAACGAAAGTTTGATACCCTGAAGGATCTCTTTTGTATCCAAATCTTGAATAAAGGAAACGAATTCAATATGTGGCCATATCCAACTATCCTCCAATTCAAACAGTAAAATAACATTTTGAATATCCCCCTCTGTAAAATCTAAAGGTGCTCCATTTTCATCCGGACGCATTAATCTCTCTACAAAATTAAGCTCTGTCTGATCTTGCCAATTTTCAGAGATCTCGGATTCTGTAGCTACAAAGTGAAGCACAATATTTTCGCTGGATGTTTCTGCTACCTTTTCAACAGTTATAGCAGCAAAGAATCCCTGCTCAGTGTCGTCTATGTTCATAGTGATAACAAAAGAAGATAGAATAGATTTTCTTAATTCGTATATCGGTAAATAGGTTGAATACATGCTGTTGGAATGACTGCCACCGACATACAATTCCACACCATCAAATATGGCCGTTGGGAAACCCGTGATATCATAATAATCAATTCTGCTTTCGCTGTAGCTGTTTGCGTAGTAGTCTCCATTATGATATTCAATGACTGCAACATCATGACCATTTTCAATTAAATCATCAGCTCCCATTGCAGCACCGGGACAATAGGTACACCATGTACCGGTACCTATTTCAAGTATTACCATGTCTCTTTCTACCTGCTGAGCTAAAATCGGAAAACAGAATATTAATATTGTAAGTATTCTCATCTTTACTTCAACAGAACCATCTTCTTGGTCTGCACAAACTCTCCTGCCTGGATCTGGTAAAGGTATACTCCTGCACTTACAGGTCTACCCATTGAGTCTGTAGCATCCCACTG
>DASCRE010000050.1:0-8455 GCA_034408645.1 Fidelibacterota bacterium
CTGACTGCATTTGAAATTGCAATTTCCCCAGCTGACCCAGGATCGATGGTTGAAAAGTGATTATATTCAGAGAAAGCAATTGTAAGGAATCCATTGATATTTAGATCTTCCCAAAATACAGTTTTACCGGCGTTCTCTTTTTTTAACAAATCACCACGGTGTATTTTATATAATTTATTATCGTTAAATATCCGTTTTAATATTGCAATGAATGATTTATTGCATTTAAGCTTTTTTACGCTATGTAATTCAGTAATATTTTTTACTTTTTTTCCTTGAGTCGAGGATATGGTATTATCTGACCTCCAAAGAAAAGAAAATATATTTTTTGGAAAGAAAAATTGCTGATTGTTTCTTACATAAATTTTTAGAGAGTTTTGATCTGTACATCGTCCCAGTCTGATGACATCAAACTGGTTTTCATTTATTGTTCTTATATTTTGATATATCCTTTTATTACCAAAAACAATTAACCCAAAATCAAAAGTATTTAATAGGACATCAAAAATATCTGTTTCACGATTAAACTGTAATTTTACCCCTACTTCTTGGTCCATTATGTAAGATAATATGGTAAATATAGGTGTATAACCATCTAGTATGAACTTTGAAAACACTTTTGAATTCGTATTTATCTCACGAATAAGTTGATACATTTGTTTGAATTGTTTTGTAACGGACTTTGATTTATGAGTTATTAAATATACAGAACTATCAATCGGAATATATTTTGTGGGTGAACTCATTGCTTGTCCCGTACCAATAGAAAAAATGAAGTCTCTGTAGTTATAGTCATCTTCAGAATGATACTTCTCCAGAAGTATATGACTCGGTTCTAAATTAATTTCCTTTAAATTTTTAACAATACCTTTTATCAATATCAATGAATTTTTTCCATGATGATTTACTGTGGTACAAGATATATCTTTGTGATTTGTTTTCTGTGCAAGCAGCATATTTAGTATTGAGATATCTTTTAAGGTGGAACAGAAATAGCTCAATCCATGTTCATTATCAAACTGGGTATTATTTAATGCCTCAAGAAACAAAGAGTCCTTAGAGAAATCAATAAAGTAACGTCTAGAAATTAATGGCTCAAGAGATGCTCCAATAAAATTTAACTCCCTCTCACTTGGTTCTCTAGAAAGAATAGTTTTTAATACAGATATATCAAATGAAGTAAATGGTGAATATTGCAAGAAAATTATTGTACTGTTTATTAATTAGGATATATTTTATTCAAATGTGGCGATATTTGTTCCCAGGTAAATCCTTTTCTTTGTAAAAATTGAATAATTTTTCTTTTCTTAATGAATATATTTTTGGAACTCAGTATTTTATTTCGTTTTTTAATATGGTTTATTATTAATTCATCTAATGGGAAATTTTTGTATCCTCTTTGAATTGCATTCTGAATTTCCTCATCCGGTATATTATGTTTTGATAATTCAGAATGCAAATAAATAGGTCCTACACCGTATTGTTTTATCTTATCACTAGCAAAAAGACTAGCAAATCCTTCATCATCCAAATATCCTAATTCAATGAGATAATCTATAACTTCATTAATTTTTGAATTGGAAAAGTTTTTCTGTTGTAGTCTGTTATTCAATTCCCGACAGCTCCTGGCACGATATTTTAATAGGTGCAGTGCTGCATTTAGAGTGGGTTTATCCATTCTCTCCTGAATACGATAATGTTTTTGAAAATACCAAAAATAAAATTTTCAGTATTTAATCTCTATTCTCTTCCTCAACACCTAAAAATGCCTTTACTTCCTTTATCATTCTATCTCTTTCATTTGGGTTGTTTTTCAGGTAATTTTTTGCATTTTCTCTACCCTGTCCAATCCGGGTATCTCCATAGGAATACCATGCGCCTGTTTTTTCAATAATCTCACCCTTTAGTGCAAGGTCAAGGATATCTCCCTCATAAGAAATACCCTCTCCATACATAATATCAAACTCAGTCATCTTAAATGGAGGAGCGACTTTATTTTTTACAACTTTCACCCGAGTTCGATTTCCCACAATATCGGTTCCTTCTTTTATTGATGTTATTCTTCGAATTTCCATTCGTATTGATGTATAGAATTTTAGAGCTCTACCACCCGGTGTAGTTTCAGGATTGCCAAACATTACCCCAATTTTCATTCTAATCTGATTAATAAAAACAACACAGGTATTTGACCTGCTTACAGTTCCTGTTAATTTTCTTAATGCCTGTGACATAAGTCTTGCCTGGAGTCCAACATGAATATCACCCATTTCACCGTCCAGTTCTGCTTTAGGGACCAGCGCAGCAACAGAATCAATTACGATTATATCAACAGCTCCACTTCTTACAAGAGTTTCAGTTATCTCTAAAGATTGTTCACCTGTGTCTGGTTGAGATATCAATAATTCCTCAATATTAACACCAATTTTTTTGGAATATTCAGGGTCAAGGGCATGTTCCGCATCAATATAAGCAGCAGTACCACCCTTCTTCTGGGCTTCCGAAACAATATGAAGAGCTAATGTTGTTTTCCCTGAACTCTCAGGACCGTAAATTTCAATAATTCTTCCTTTTGGTACACCTCCTACTCCCAAAGCTATATCAAGGGACAGTGCACCGGTTGAAATAGAGTTACCATCATCCACCGCTTTTTGTTCACCTAATCTCATAATAGAACCTTTTCCAAATTGCTTATCAATCTGATTAAGAGCCATATTTAATGCTTTTCCTTTTTGATTATTACTTTTCATTGGTTACTCCTTTGACCCTTTTGTAGTTAAAAAATGTGTTCCCAAAATGCTATAAATGGGTCCATTTGGAAATAACTCACTGCATATTAATCGAACCCTTGTAATTGACATAGGAATTGAATTATACTTTGTCTGTAGAAAAGTGGAAATATCCGGTGTAGATTTTGGAGGATAAGATACTCTGCCAATAGTTATGTGTGGGATAAATTCTTTTTCTTCAATTGGAAACCCAAGTTTTTCCAGTGATACATTAATATCCGAAACAAAATTATTCAGTCTGTTTATTTTTCCAGTTATTCCAAGCCACAAAACCCGTGGTCGGCTAGGGACAGGAAAACAACCGGTCCCTTTGACCAATAATTCTATCCATTCATGTCTTTTAACCACTTCACTCAAAATCTCATTTATTTTTTCCACCAAATCGGGTGGTGTATATCCGATGAATTTCAATGTGAGATGTATTTGCCCAGATTTGACCCATTTTAGGTTTTTATCTTTAAAATCTATAGTTGTTTTCAGCATTTCCTGAAGGGACAATATTTCTTTTGGGATAGTTACAGAAATAAAGGTTCGGAGTAATTGGTCACTCATAAATCAACTCTCTCCTGACAATATCAATAGCATCTTTTATTGATCTATAATTGATAGATTTTCTATCACCATGAAATAAATACTTCTTAACAAAATCATAATTCTTTTTTGAATATCCGATAAAGACTAATCCCACAGGTTTATCATTTGTTCCACCGGTGGGACCAGCAATCCCTGTTATGCTAATGCCAATGTCGGAAAACATTTTTTGTCTTATTCCTAGTGCCATCTCTATTGCTGTTTCTTCGCTCACTGCACCGAATTTAGCTAAAGTTTTTTCCTGTACACCAAGAATATCTTGTTTAATCTCATTACTATAAGCAACTATACCTCCCTTCATATATTTAGAACTTCCGGACACAGAAGTAAAATGATGATTGAGCAATCCTCCTGTACACGATTCAGCAACAGCTATTGTCATATCCTTTTCGATTAGTAATTTTCCAGTAATATTTTCCAAAGTATCATCATTCTCACCATACACACAAATTCCTAATTCATTTTTTAATTTTTCCAGAAATTCTTCAAATTTCTTATTGTTTGAACTTGATATTCGAATATCCACCCCAGAAATTTGAGGTAAATAACTAACAGAACAGGTATCGGAGTGATTATCAATAAGTGGCTGAATTTGTTCAGCTATTGAAGATTCTCCCTTTCCTATTGTTTTTAGGGTTTTTACATAAAGTACTTTTTTTATTTTTTTTGATATATCCGGAATTACATACCGTAACATCATTGACTTCATCTCATTGGGAACTCCCGGCATTGCATAAACTAATGTATTGTTTAGGTTATAATGAAGCCCCCTTGCTGAACCTAATGGATTGGGAATCATTTTTCCTATCGTTGATTTCAATGCCTGATTTTTATTGATTTCAGGTACAGACAGATTACGATCGATAAAAAAGTTTTCAATTTTTTCCCAATAATCTGAATCAAATTCAGGTTTATCTTTAAAATATTGATATAAGACGGTTGACGTAATATCGTCATGAGTCGGTCCTAAACCTCCTGTCATCAGAATCACATCAATAGTAGAAACACATCTATCAAGAACAAGTCTAATTTGTTCTAAATTATCCCCAACCGTTATTTGCTTCGATACGATGATTCCTGATTTTAATAATTCCTGACCCATCCAGGCAAAATTTGAATTGAGAGTAAATCCGGATAAAAGTTCATCTCCTATTGAAATAATAGCAATTTTCATTAAAAAATAAATCGAATGGTTTGAATAAATAAAACTGTATAAATACTTGCAGCCACATCATCAAGCATGACACCCCATCCATTAGAAATCAAATCCATTTTATTCACAGGCCAGGGTTTCCATATATCAAATATCCTAAAAACACAAAAGGTTATTAAGCCCCAAAATAATGAAAGCTCAATAAACCACAGTGCAATCCATTGACCAACCCATTCATCAATAACAATTTCACCCGGATCATGAACAGCAAGTTCCTTTTCAATTAGCTTCGATACATATACTCCAATAAAAAAAATAATTAAAGTGAGAAAAATAAAATAAGGAGTTTTTATTTTAGGGGAAATTATATACCACGCACAAAATGCAGCAAAACTGCCTACTGTTCCCGGTGCAAGGGGTACCCGTCCTACATATCCTACCGAACTAATTAATCGGGCAATTGAAAAACCCGTCAAAGGTACCTCAAGTGAAAAATTGTTTTATGGTCAAACGATTTTCATAAAGATAAATGACTCCAGTAATAGCAGTAAAAAAAGTCATACCTAACATTAGATAATAAATCATATCGTTCCATGAAATAGCATATAATAACCAATCTATCCATGTAATGGGTAGTCCTTTGAGTCCTAAAAATAGGAGTATAAAAATTATTAAACCAATTTGGATCCCAGTTTTTGCTTTGGCAATATTACTGGTTACCATATTTAATCCTTTTCGAACCATTGCCATGCGCAATCCTGTTACAAAAAAATCTCTAAAAATAATTAAAATTACCATCCAGTACTCTACAACCCCTAAAATTGCAAAAGAAATGAAAGCCGATGATACAAGTATCTTATCTGCCAAAGGATCAAGAAACATTCCTTCAGGAGTTACAATTTCGTATTTCCGGGCAAAATAACCATCGTACGCATCGGTAATTGAGGCAATGATAAAAACGAGTAATGCATATAAATTAGAATATGGATTATTTAAAAATAATAATAGGATGAATATCGGCGTTAATAAAATACGGGTAAGTGTAAGGATATTAGGAAGATTTAAAATGATGTCCTCCCTTCCAATGCTCTTAGCAATGTGGCTTCATCGGTATATTCCAATTCACCACCTACCGGAAGACCACGTGCTAAACGGGTAATTATTATTTTTTTTTCTTCAAAAAGTTTCTGTAAATAAAGTGCTGTAGCATCTCCTTCAAGACTGGCGCTTGTTGCTAAAATTATTTCCATGCCAGATTTCAAACGATTTTTTAGAGTTTCAATATTTAATTTATCCGGGCCAATTCCATCCAACGGAGATAGGAGCCCACCTAAAACATGATACACACCCACAAAACTATTTGTCCGTTCAAGTACAGATATATCTTCTGAACGTTCCACAACGCAAATGATTGAATCATCACGTTTATTATTTTTACATATTTCACATAAGTCTTCATCAGACATCGCTCCACATACCGTACAAGCTGCCACTAGAGTTTTAACATCAACAACGGTGGATGCAAACCTGACTGCTTCTTCCTTGGAAGATGATAAAATATAAAAAGCTAACCGCTGAGCGGTTTTTTTACCAATTCCGGGAAATTTTGTAAATTCTAAAATAAGGGTCTCAACTGATTTAGGAAGTCCGTTCATAGCTACATTCCAGGTATTTTTAACCCTCCCAGCATACCCCCCGTAACAGAATTCATCCGTGATTGCATTTCTTCCTGTGAGTCACTGAGTGCTTTATTTATAGCTGATATAATCAAATCTTCTAAAAGTTCTTTATCTTCCTTCAAAGCTTCCTTCGATATATTCAACTCTAAAATTTCCTGTTTACCATTTATCATAACAGTGACTAAGCCACCTCCCGATTCAGTATTAATCGTAATTTTTTCCAAGTCAGATTGAACCTCTTCAATTTTTTTTTGTACTTCTCTAGCTTGATTTAACATAGTGGACATATTACCTTTATTAAACATAGGTTCTCCTAATTTATTATTTCACCATCAAAAACATCAATGATTTGTGAAACGATGGTTTTTTCATTTTTTTTAATTGAATTCTTGTTCGTTTTACTATCAATATTTGTTCCTATTTTTTTTTTCTTTTCTTCTAGAATAAATTTAATTATAACTGGATAAGATATCATTTGTTCCAATGAGTGAGTAATCCAATGTTTGTTACGCTCCAATACAGAAAAATTAAATTTGGGTTGGTCAAAAAGTGAAATATTTATTTGTTTTTGATCTATACTTTGTACCATACAACTGTCTAAGATTGTTCCAACTGACGGTTTGTGTGAGGATATGTAATGTACAAATTCAGTCCATTTTGATTGAATAAATTCTAAGGTTAATTCTGACTGCCCTTCAGGTTTTATTTTTTTTTCCTGTTCATCAGAATTGAATTTAGAAACTTTATTGTGATTTGGACTCTCATCAATATTTGACCTTTCTCTCTCATCTTTTATTGAAACAGATGGGCGTATTTGTTCAGATATCTGATTTTTCACCTCAATTTTTGTAGAAGGATCCATTTTCTCAGATGCCATAGCCTCTTTCACAGAATTATGACTAATTCTTGTTTCCTTTCCTTTCTCAAATCCTATATTTTTTTGATTCTCAGATATATTTGACATTTTTATCCTTTGAATAATGTCATTCAGGTGAATTGAAGAATCCATCTCCAATAATTTAAAAAAGGTCATTTCTATTAATATATCAGGCTGAGATACACGTTTTAACTTGAGAGACAAATCTTCTAAAATATTTGAAATTCTAAGCAAATCTCTAATATCCCAATATTTTGTTTCAGATTGATATCGTTTTTTCAACTCTTCATTTACTTCTAAGAGTTTGCCTCCATCTTTTTGGGATCCAATCAGTAAGTTTCTGAGATGTTCATTTAATCCACTTATGAAATCTGACGGAGGGATACCCGACGTTTGAATTTCTCTAAGTTTTTTAACTATAGAATTAGTATCCTTTTTATGCAAAGATTTCATAATATAAAAATAGAGATCAACAGGAATAAGTCCTAAAACCTTTACCGTATCTTCATAACTAATTGTATCTCCAGAAAAAGAAATTACCTGTTCTAAAGTACTCAATGCATCTCTCATACTTCCCGTTGACTTTACAGCTATAGCATGTAACGATTCCTGATCAGCCTGAACGGATTCTGATTGTAATATTTCAACCATTTTCTCTGTAATTACCTTTGAAGATAAGCGGTGAAAGTCAAATCGTTGACACCGAGAAATAATTGTCATAGGGACCTTTTGAATATCCGTAGTCGCTAATATAAATTTTCCATGTTGAGGAGGCTCTTCCAAAGTTCTAAGAAGAGCATTAAATGCTTGTGTTGTAAGCATGTGTACTTCGTCAATAATGATTACCTTGTTCGGTGAATTCATAGGCGAAAATTTGATAAGTTCCCTTATATTCCTGATTTCATCAATTCCCCGGTTGGATGCTCCATCTATTTCAAGGACATCCAAATTACGTGCTTCTGATATTTCATTACAATTTATACAATCTGTACAACCAGTTCCGGATCTATTCTGGCAGTTTAAAGCTTTAGCAACAATTCTTGCAGTGGTAGTTTTACCTACACCTCTTGGGCCAGTAAACATATATGCTTGAGCAACATGATCTGACTTAAATGCATTTACAAGTGTATGCATGATATGATCCTGCCCCACAACCTCTGCAAATGTTCTTGGTCTCCATTTTAAGGATAATATTTTATGAGCCATTGATTAAATATTAAATTTTACTCCAAAATCGAAGAGGGAACTTACATATGAAAAAGATTGAATTAATAAATAGAAAAAGTAAAAATTGGCCGTGCACCATGGCTAGACATTTCCTTACACAGTTATGAGAAAACAGTTAACTCCATTTCAGTGTTCGCCAGCA
>DASCRE010000051.1:0-1788 GCA_034408645.1 Fidelibacterota bacterium
ATTAGAAAGATTTGGATCAATAGATATAATTGCATTGTTAATTGTGCAGTTATGTAGTGATAATGGTATAACTGCTATAATAAGTAATTTCTTCATTTTAGTCCTTGATTAGATATGTAAACTTAATATGGTTTGCCGATAAATAAAAAAGCCCCACAAATGCAGGGCTATGAGGTTTACTAACGTTTATTTAGGAAGTGCTATTTAACCAGCATCAGCTTCTGAGTATTCATATACTCGTCTGCTATCATCTTTACAAAATATATACCACTTGGATGATAATCAGCATTCCAATTAATACTATGATAACCTGGTGATTGAGGTTCATTAATAAGTGATGCTACTTGTTTTCCTGTAAGATCAAATATAATGATTTGGATATTGGAATATTCGGGTATTCCATATGTTATTTTGGTGATGGGGTTGAATGGATTAGGATATATGCTTTGTATACTAAATTGATCTGGTAATGTTATACTATTGATAGAGAGACAAGAATCATCCTCACCACACCCACAACCCAGATCTATATTGCCATCACAGTCACAGGCATTTTCATTAAAAGTATTATCTTTAAGAATTTGAATCACACTATTAGGAGGAATGTTAAATGTGGGATGAAAATCTTTAAGACTGCCTGAGGAAATATGCATGTTATATGAAGCCGAAAAATGATCCTGTTCAATATTAGAAGGGACAATATTTTCACTATCGAATTCCCATATAGCTACCTGATTATGAGAAAGTGTATCATATACTAAGGAAGAACCAGATTCAGTCTGGTAATTTCTTGCATATAGATCTCCCCCCATTATTGTAAAATCATACGAAGAACACACTACATTATCCATGTTCAGCATTATGTTTATGGTATCAGTAGAAATATTCATAAATAAATAATCACCTTTATCAAAAGACCACCCATATATATCTTTTGCATAATAACTATCAGTACTCTGGTATCCCCGAATTTCAGTTGAATCAATTTCAGACGGGTCTAACATAATTTGCGTAACATTGTTATTGCGCCAAGCAAGCTCATTTAATATCCGTGTTGCTTCACCTTTTGGTGATAAGCCTATAAATTTATGAGAAACTAGTTTTCTATATTCATTCCCCTCATCATAATAAATATGATACTTGGCATTATTCGTCCCTTCATCATCTACATATGAGTATGTATCAATTAATCTATATCCTCCACTATATCCTAGGATGTTATTCTGAATAAGAACTCCTATATCTGGCACTTCAATAATATATTTTAATGTGGTATATAAATTATAAATCGCATGAGGCCAGCCATTTGCATATAGTTTATCAAATGCATCATTATCATCTAAACCTATATCATATTCTGTAATCCAAATATCTTTAGGCGATGCATCTCCATTGATCGAATTATATAATCCTGGGTATTGATTATTCCCAGAAAAATTCTCAAACATTTGATCACGGGTAATGATCATCCATTTGATTAAATAATTCATTTGACAATCATTAAAGTTAGGAATTTCTTCAATTTGATAATTTATCCAATCAGCTTCTAGCGGATTGCAATTCTCATCCAGCTCTGGTATTTGTATATTTTTAAAACCTGTATATTTATGTATAGAATATGCATCAAAAAGGTTATATGCACTTTCAGTAGATAATATAGTATGCATTGAATCATTCCAGGCGCATCTTAGAGATGTATTATTATTTATACAATCATCATCTTCAATATCATCTGAATGCACATCGGCAAACAGACTGATTTTCGCATTATGTATACTAGGATCAGGA
>DASCRE010000052.1:0-27500 GCA_034408645.1 Fidelibacterota bacterium
TTGAATCAATTAGAATATATTCTAATAATAATGAAATATTTTGATTTAAATTTCTACGATAATTCACACAGTTGTACAATATTTTATCCCCATTATTTTATTAAAAAATAATGCATTTTAACATAATTATTAAACTATAGATTTTGAAAAAAAATCTCGACTCCAGTCATCCTGAAACATATTGGGATGATATTTATACTCGAGACCTGTCCTCTATCCCAAATTACGTGTCGTCATTTGCGAAATTTACAATTGAATTTTTATCAAGTAACAAACATCATTTTCAAAATAGTTTTGATTCTTTATTAGAGATTGCCTGCGGAAATTGCAGGGATTTTGGGTTTCTGTCCTCACATTTTAAACATAGTCTGGCAGTGGATATCTCAATACCTGATGATATATTAGAGAACCATTCATTTATCACCTCATCGGGAAAACCAGCCATATTAAAAAAATCTAATATTTTTTCATTGCCAAATAAAAATTATACATCAGCAAATGTTATTTATTCACGTTGGTTTTTGCATACGATGAATTGGGAAAAAATGGTTTCATTTTTCAATTTGATTTTTAATTTAATAAACTTAAATACATTTTGTTTCTTCGAATTTCGTTCCATTCGAGATGAATTATATAAAAAAGGTATAAAGGTTGAAAATGATAAACACGGATATTATACCGACCATTATCGTAGATTCACAGATCCAATTGATTTTATGGATTTATTGAATACCGCTTTCCCAAATATAAAAACTCTCTTTTTTGAAGAATTAGATAATGTTTCCATTATTAAAGATAGTAATCCAACTGTAATCCGCTGCGTTTTGAAAAAATCTGATTAATATGAAGAGGGCCCTCAAACAGATCGTTCAAAATCACATTGCATTAAAATGCTTTTTTATCCTATATAAACACTATAATAATAATAAAATAACATTATCAGAATTGTTAGTTAAAAAACCCTATAAACTGCAGAAATACTTAGGTTTCCCATGTAAGACAACCCTGCCCTTAAACAAATTATTAATTGGGCAACAGGCAGGTTACCCACTGAAAAAATGGATTGAATTAACAAATGAATATTCTCGAATATCTACACTTGTAAAAAAATCACCTTACGTTAGTTATTTAAGAAGTGACTTAAATGATGAAAGCGATGACGAAGATTTCAAAAATACTGATTATTTTATCATGGGAAAAACTTGTTTAATCTATAAAGGTCATTTTATGGGTAAAACAACTGAATCTGGAATCATTGATTGGATGAAAGAATATAAAAAAATGTTTTTCTCAATGAAAACCGGGAAACAATATCATTCAAATGAAATGCAAGGGAAAGGTCATTCAAAACCCGGATCATGGATATGGGTCAAAAAAATAAAACAATCTAATTATTACGAAATTGTGGATGGACACCATCGCTGTGCCATTCATTATGTAAAAGGAGACTCACATATAAATGTAAAGATAGCTGATGAATCATATTCTTATTTACAGGAAACCATTTTAAAAAGTCAACAAATTTATGATTTTGAATATTATCAACCCCTCAATAAACCAGAAATTGAATCATGGAAACTCATCAGAAATTGTGATGACCGACTTACAATGATATTCAAATTTTTAAATGAATCAGGAATCGATGGGAAATCATACATTGATTTGCCCTGTTCTTATGGATACTTTTTATCCTCATTTAAGGAAAAAGGGTTCAAAGTTAAAGGAGTTGATATTGATAAAAGTTCTGTTAAAATCGGCAAAATAATAAATGGACTTGCTGCAGATGAAATAATACAATGTGATATTATAGATTATTTAAAAAAATCGGATAAACAATTTCATATTGTATCTTGTTTGAGCATTCTTCATCATTTTGTCATGGGATATATTGATCATTCCCACATTACTTTGATACATCTCTTAGATAAAATAACTAAAAAAGTTTTATTCCTAGATACTGGACAGGCACATGAAAAACAATATGCTGGTAAGCTTGAAGATTGGACAAATGAGTACATTATTGACCTAATCAAAAATAACACTGGTTTTAAAGATGTAATTCCGTTAGGAAGTGACTCTGATAATATGGAAAATCAACAACAAAACAATACAAGGACTTTATTTGCTTGTATAAAATAAACTCATTATTGAGGAACTCAATTTTTTAACAAATAAATCGATATGGACTTGTAACCCCTGTTAATTTATTAATATAGTGATTCCACCATTCCCTATATCTCATTCTATGATAATAATAAATTAAAAATTCATTTTCAACTTTTTCCCCCATTTTTACTAATTCGAAAAAATATCCTCTAACATAATTAAATCCGAATCTAAATCCTATTTTAAACATATAACCAAATCCTCTGATGAGCACCTGAATAATCGGATTTTGAAGATTCCATGCCCGTTGTCCTCTACTGAATCCACCGCTAATCTCTCCTTTCGAGTCCGTAGGTCTAATGGAGAGACAGTGAAGTTCAGGAATCAACAATGTCTTCCATCCCTTGGCACGAGCAATGGCATTCATAACTGCATCGGGACTTCTACTTTTTATGATTGAACCAATATCATAAAAACAATCACTTTTAATAAGTCTCATCCCTCCTCTCGGAAGATGATGCCGTTGGTTTTTTTCGAGAACAATTTTTCCTGAATTGTTATTTGTCAATGATCCTGAGACAATTCCCATCTCCTTTTCGGAATCAAGTTTATTTTTTAATTGTTCCCAATATTCAGAATCGAATTCAATATCTGCATCTAATATGCCAATATATGATATATTTTCACTTTTTAATTTTGAAAGACAATATGTCCACCCATTAATTAAAACCTGTGAATAATTCATCCCCATATATTCTGAGGGGTTATCCAGTGATTCAACTAAATGGATAAATGGATTATAATTAGATAAACTTTTTATTTCATCTACTGAACCATCTGTACTATGGTCATCAATAATAATCCAAAAATCAGGTTTAAATGTACTGTTTACAATACATTTTACTAAGTTTTCAATTTGTTCTTTTTCGTTTCTAACGGGAGTTAAAAGGACAAACATCGCTTAACATTTTCCAAATAATTAATTAGAATAATATTTTTTTTCAAAACCTGTGAATGTATCATAATTAAATATAACCCGTTTGGTAAAGGCAACTAGAAATCCCGAACCGTATCCGAAAATTTGAGTTGGGATAACTAATAGTAAATATCCAAATACTCTTATATCCTTATATTTTATCATCCCAAGAATGCATTGAATCAAAAAAAGGATTAATCCAAGTTTCATGACATGTAAAAAAAACAAATTGGTCAAAATACATCCTACCAGAATAGATGTGGCAGATAATAGACCAATTGATGGGAAAAAATGGATGGGTTCTAAAAGGGATTTATCAATTTTATACAAATTGATTCGGGCGACTCCCCAATTAAATGTCTGTTTGAAAAATGATCTCAGGGAAGTCCTCCGCCTGTGATAGACTATCGCATCAGGAATAAACCTTATCTTTGCACCAGATTTTATTATTCGATGACTCAACTCAATATCCTGTCCATGTCTGAGAGATCCAAACCCTCCAACTTGTTTGATTAATGTTTTCGTCACACCCATATTGTGAGAACGGGGATAAAATTTTGCGATCATTTTAGTGCTGTGCCCTCTCATACCTCCTGTTGTAATAAAAGATGTCATTGAATAATCAATTCCCTTTTGCAGGGGTGTAAAATCTCTTTTAGCTGCGTCAGGACCTCCGCATGCATCAAATCTATTATTTAAATATTCATCGTATATTACTTCCATCCATCTTTCATCAGCTTCACAATCTGAATCGATGAATAATATCAAATCCCCCATGCTATTTTCAATCCCAAGATTTCTTGCAGCACCGGGGCCTTGATTATTTTTTGTTAAATATTTAAGATTAAAATCTATTTTTTCCAATATTGAAGGTATTAATGATTCAGTATTATCTGTAGATCCATCATCCACTATAATCATTTCAAAAAGAGAATGGTCGAGAGTTTGATTTTGAATTGAGTGTAGCAAAAAAGACAATTCATTTGCTCTATTGAATGTAGGAGTAATAACGGATATAACCGGAAGGACGGTTTTTTCCATAACTTATTTAAGAATCTGTTTGATTCTATTTTCTCTATGCTGAGTTACTTTTGCAATCATTTCACCAATTAATCCAATCGAAAAAAACCATAAGCCCAAAACAAATAGCATACCACCAAACACGATTAACGCGAAATGAATCTTAAAAGGTTCATTAAAAAACAATTTTAAAATAACTACATAAATTTCAGCCCCAGAGGAAATCGATATACTAATCAGCCCTAAATAGCCAAATAAATGGAGTGGATTTTGAGTATAACGATGGAGAAACAAAATAGTAAGTAAATCAAAAAATCCGTGAAATAATCTGGCCCCTCCGTATTTTGTTGTTCCATATCTTCGTTCTCGGTGATTGACAGAAATTTCTCCTATTTTAAATCTTTTCTGACTAGCCAAAGCAGGAATGTAACGATGCCGTCCCCCATAAATGTCCAGAGAATCTACCACGTGTTTACGATATATTTTTAACCCACAATTAAAATCATGGATTTTTACTCCTGTCATCAATTTTGTTACCCAATTAAAAATTTTGGATGGTATTTTTTTTGATAATGGATCTCTTCTTGTTTTTTTCCATCCCGAAACCAAATCATAACCTTCCTGAATTTTATTGAATAAATTACCAATCTCTCTCGGATCGTCCTGCAAATCTGCATCCATAGTTAAAATAATATCCCCCGTAGCATTTTTAAATCCTTCTGATAAAGCTGCAGATTTTCCATAATTTCTGTGAAATTGAATCAATTTTACTCGTTTGTCTTTCTCATGCAAAGACCTGATAATTTCTACTGAGTCATCCGTTGAACCATCATCAATAAACAATATTTCCCATATCGGAAATTGAGCAACGTTTATCTTTATTTCGTTGTACAATTCGATTAATGATAAAGCCTCGTTATAAACAGGAATCACCATTGATAGTGTTTTATTATTTTTCATATTTTAATTATTTAGTTCATTTTTATAGAAAGAAATATCTTCATAAAATTCGCGTTCTATAATTTCAATAGTTAAATCAATTTTAGGATCGTTCAATTTTATTTGCACGGTATCAACTAACTTGTTTTCCTGTGATTGATTGTTAGAGAAGAAAATAGAACCATTTCTAATATTGATACCAGATTCATCTTTTAATTGCATATCGGAGATGGTTATTTTTCCCCACAAATAATTCTGGAGAACCATGGGAGTAACCACATCACTTAATGAGTAATATTGAATCAAATTATTCAGGTCATGTTTGTTACTATTTTGATGATTTATTATAGAAAATCCATGAGTATTTCCTTTAATAGAGTAGAGTTTGCGACCCAAAAAATCTTTAATATGAACTTGAGAGCTATCCCTAGTTGATATAAAGGAAAAATAGAGTTTTCCTTTTAATGGATTCACAGAAGAAATCTGCCCTTTACCCGTACAGCGAGTAATTGAAATATTATCAATTGTGTTATCATGATCTCTAATATGGACTTTTTGATATCCTTCCCTTTGAATCCAAGTACTACAACCTGAAATAATTAATCCAACACACAGAATAATACTATGATTATTAAGGTGCACTTAATTTTTTCTCTAACTCTTCATTGCTTGGGTTGATATTAAAGGCCTTTTTCCAATAAGTTTTGGCACCAGAAATATTATTATTGGCTTTATATACATCACCTAAATGTTCCAACACAATGGCATTATCATTTTCAAATTTTATGGATTGCTTTATGTATTCCAATGCCATTGTGTTATTCCCAATCCTGAATAATATCCATCCCATGGTGTCCAAATAGGCGGCACTCTCAGGAACAAGTTGAACAGCTTTACGAGATAGTTCCAAAGCTAAATTTAATTGTTCGTTCCGTTCTACTAAACTATATGCAAAATTATTATATGCCTGAGCATCCGTTGTATCTGTTGCAATTAAATTTTTGTATAGACTATCAGACTTCGTCCATAACTGTATGGAGTCATAAAGTATAGAAAGATTATGCATGGTTTTTCTAGAGTTAGGATTTAGTACTAATGCTCGTTCATAAAAAGGAATTGCAGAATTTTTATTGTCAGTTTGATTCAGGACGAGCCCTGTTAAAAATTGAATCATATAATTAGATCGGAATTGTTTCGAAGCCGGTAAAAGAATTTTAATCGCTTTATTAATTTCATTATGATTCAGATATAACAAAGCTAAATCAGAAAATCCAATTGGATTGTCAGAATAATGAATAATCAGATTTCTAGCGAATTCCTCTGCTTTTAAAAAATTACCCATTTCGTCATAAATTAATGTTAAATAATGTAGAGCTGTTTGGTTCTTGGGTTCTTCATCTAATACATTGGTGAACACAGCTATTGATGAATCAGGTTGGCCATTATCAAAATAAAGAATACCTAATTGATTCATCATCTTCACAGAATATCCAGTCAATTCCAGCATTTTTTTCATTGACCAAATTGTTTTGTCTTTATTACCAAATGCCAAAGAAATATTAATCATTTTATTAATGTAATTCAAATTAGATGGATTTAATAATATTAATTTCTGCGTCAAAGCAATCGTTAGAGATTCATTCCCTAATTGTAATGCCAAATCTGCCGCAGTTTCTAAATAAGATAGTTCTTGAGGATTAACATTATGTGCCTTCTGGTAATAGAAAATTGCCTCCTCTAAATTATTTTGTAATCGTGCTAACTCTGCTAAGGAGAGAATATATTTTATTGAATCAGGATACTCCATAGATAATTGCAGATAAACATTTTCTGCGTCATTTAGTTGTTTTAAAGCAAAAAAACGTTTTGCTAATAATTCTTTTATATTTTGGTTCTCAGATTCTATCTCAATTGCATTTCTCATATGAAAAATTGATAAGTCTGGTTTTTTTAACATCCAATAACAATCTGCAAGAGAAAGGTGAATTGTACTTACATTTTTGTCAATCAATAAAGCATTCTGTAATTCCACCGATGCCATCGCATATTTCCCCTGGTTTATATACAATTGACCTTCCATAAAATATTTTAATGCTTCCGGAATTGGGGACTCAGATACTTTTGACTGCGGCTGGATTTGTATATTTGTAGATGTGGAGGAACATCCACCAAGATTGAAAGCTAAGACAAACAGAATAAAATAAAACCAGTTTAGCATCCCCGATGCTGATATAAATTTTACTGATTTATTATCTTGAGACAATGGAATCCTTTTGTGTGAAAGAAACCATATTACCACCTTGCCTTTTTGATTCATATAATGCTTCATCTGCTTTCCCTATCAAAGGTTCTATTTTATCAGCATCTGCAGGGAATTCCGCCATTCCTGCACTGATAGTCATACGGACATTAACATCCTCATAGTCAAAATTAAATTTCGCGATATTACTCACCATTCTTTTTGCAACATGGCGACATTTTGGAATATCTGTATCCACTAATATAATGATAAATTCCTCCCCACCATATCGTGCTACAATATCAATATTTCGCACACTCTCCTTTAATATCTGTGCTGTTGATTTAATAACATAGTCACCATAGGGATGACCGTGAGTATCATTGATGCGTTTGAATTTATCTAAATCAAACATGATAACTGCTAAACTTTGGTGAGTACGGCTTGCTCTGCTTATCTCCTCTACCATACGCCCATCAAATGCTTTTCGATTTAACACTCTTGTTAACCCATCATGAGTCGATGATTTATGAATCTTTTGAAATTCTTTTAACCAAGATAATATATAACCCAAAGTTGAAGATAATAATTCAAGTAGTTTTTGGTCCGAATCATCGAAAGGTTTGGATGTCAGTCGTTCCAGGCCAATAATACCTTTTACAGTGTTCTTTATATAAACCGGAAGGATTATGACAGATAAAAAATTATGTTGTTTATCTGAATTATCATTAAATCTATATGTTTCAGAATAATCTTCTTTCCAGTTATTTGACCGGATACTCTCATCTCTTAATATAGCTCTACCATGCAGAGAGCCATGAATATTAAATTCAAATCCGAGATTAATATCATCTTTTATTCCATCTACACATTTCAATTGGGCATTTTCTTCATCAACCAAAAAGGAAATACTTAATTTATCATAGGTAAAAAATCGATGGCACAAACCTTCTACTGCTTCATAAATATCCTCTTCTTTAGAGTACATATCAATCGATTTATACAATTGGCTAATGTGAGAATTATAATAATTATCTGCCAGAAGTGATTCAATTTTATCAATTTTTGTCATTCCCAAGGTTAAAAATTTTCCGTTATATCGTATGATATTCAGATCCCGGCTTTGAATTTTACTGAAGTGATCTGAATAAACTAATATAAAACCCACAGGATGATTCTTGTACATGATTTGTGAGCCAATAATACATTCACTCCCTGACCACTGCTTTTCACCGAAAAATGCATCAAAACAACTGGAATATTCATTTTGTTTAAACAGCTGACTTATCTCTTGAGAAAACAATTTATTCGCCAGTATAACATCTGAATGAATTTTGTCAATATATTTTGTTGATGAACCTTTCTGAAGTAAAAATTGATTATTCTCAAAATGTAAGATATATACAGCAGATTCATATTCTGAGTTTACTGCTTGTATAGATGTACAAACAGTCTGGACAAGTTCACTGAATTGATTTTGTATGCTATTATCCTCATCTGTCTCAATAAAAACTTTCAGATGGTCTTCAAGTTCATTATCACCCAATTTTTTTTTACTTCCATTTTTAAAATAAGTATAAATTGTAATACTTAATATTATTAAAAGAGCGATTATGATTAATGGAGTTCCCGTCATAAGAGAATTTTATTACTCTAATTAAACTCTTTGATATTCATGAACTTATTCCAAACAAATCAGTGAAAACTAAAAAAAACCCCACTGGTAAACTAATATAATCAATGGGGGTGATAAAGGAGTGTTTGGAATAATTTAGTTATCTTTCACAAAAGTTGCTTTATCATCAAGGGGAAAGGAGGGTTTTCTATGTTTCTCTTTAACAGAGGTTGAATCAACCTTATCCTTATCTTTTGTTGTAGCAAGAGCATTCATAGTATGCGGATTTGTCAATAGTGGAGAACTATTTGGTTTCTGAATAACAATCTGTTCTTCCTGTTTTAATGGTTGAGATATTTTTCCTGATTTAGTATTCGGTAATAACTGTATCCCTATCCATATAAAACACACTAATGCAACAGAGAAAACACTCGCATATACAGGAGTAAATCCAAAATAGGTCCTACCTGTGTGTGAAGAACTTACCGGTTTGTTCTTTTCAATTTCTAATTTACGATTCAAACCATCCATGAATCCATCCGAGACTGAGACCGGATTCATAGATCTTATTGAAACCATATTATTTTTTACGGATTCCACAATTTCCCTACACTCCGAATTTGAATCTAAAAAAACTTCAAATTCTTTTCTTTTCGGGATGGATAATTTATTTTCTAGGTAATCTGATATTAAATCTTCAAACTGATAACGATTCATCTATAAGCTTTCCTCCTTTTATCTATATTCTTTAAGTGTTTGTTGCAGTTGCAATCGAGCACGATTAATTCTTGATTTTACCGTTCCAAGGGGAACATTGACAATATTACTGATTTCTTCATAAGAAAGTTCCTGAATATCTCTCAAGATAACTACTGTCCTGAAATGAAGGGGTAATTGCAAAATTGCTTTCTGAATATATCTCTCTGTGTACTCCCCCTGAACTATGTCTTCCGATTGTAATTCTGTAGATGGAATTTCATATTTCCTATCATCAGTATTCATTTGACTTAAAAGGGTTACCTTTCGTCTTTTCCGCTTTCGCAATTCTGTCTTTGCAAGGTTTCCTGCTATGGTATAGATCCAAGTTGAAAATTTAGCAATCTCTTTGTAATAATGTTTATGGGTAAACACTTTGACCATAGTGTCCTGAACAATATCTTCTGATGATTCCATATCTCCGACAAACCTAAAAACAAATGTCATTAATCGATTCCTATAACGCCGGACCAATTCATTATATGCCTGTTCATTACCATTTTGAAAGCTGGCAATCAACTCTTCATCAGAATATTGATATCTATTCTTCTGACTAACTGATTGCATGGAAGAGGAATTTCGTGAAAGCTGACTCATGATTGATGGTTGATGTTTTTATTTTCCTGTCTAAAGATGCAAGATAATGAATAATATTTTCAATTTCATTTAACGAATAATGCTTTGCTCCAATGGGTATTCTTTTTTTTACATACGGTGATAGAGGAATAGAACTAATATTTGATAAGAAAGTTCCATTAGAAATTTTTAAATAATAAAGACTGGTAAAAAATGTAATGAGTACATTCATCACAATAGAAAAGTCAGGTACCAAATTAAGATAGGATTCTCCCCGAATAAGAGCATCGTTTAATTTTTTCCTAGCAAGGACATCCAAAAATTCCCAGTTTTGATATGACTTTTGCCAAAGTAGGCTTTCCTTTATCTCTTTTCCTGTTATTTTTCTTGAACCCTTGAACCCAATACAGATTTTATCTATTTCGTTTGCAATATGATATATGGAATCTCCAAATAAATGAACTATTTGTGTAATGGCATCTGCTGTTGCATATATATTTTTTTCTTTAAAAAGTACACCTGCCCATTTTTTTAAATCTGAATTGAAAGGAGTTCTCATATCCAGAGGTCTAACTATCTTTTCCAGATTTGAAAGAAATTTCGTTTTTTTATAAAAATCATCGTTGATTATCACAAGCGTATGCTGAACATTAGGATTTTCACAATAAGATAAAAATTCTTTCTGTATTTTACCCTTCAATTTCTGTGGATAAAACAGTATCAGAAGTTTCTTGGATAAAAATAAGTCCGAAGTGTTTAGCATATCCATCAACTGACCTTTTCTCAATTCATCTGGTATAATAATGGTTTTTGAGACCGATCCATGCCGATTTAATCCAGTTTCTATTTTTTTTATTAATAAACGATGTAAAAAATGTTCCGGTCCTTTAAATAAATAAAGAGGTTTGATTTTACCTGAACTGAATTCCCGTTCTACAGATTGAGGATCAAGTGCCACTGTTTTTTCTCCCATCTATTATGCTCACAATGATAATGATCATAAACGCAAAAATAAAGCTAGCCAATCGCTCAGTAACCGATGTTTGGAGCGATTCAATGTTTACCCATAAAACCGTTGTAAAAAATCCAGTCGTCAATCCGGCAATAATACCTTTTCTTGTAGTTTTTTTCCACCATAATGTCAACACCAGTGCCGGTCCAAATGCAGATCCGAGTCCACTCCAGGCATAACTTACCACACCAAATATCTTTTTACCTTGCAACTCTGAAAAGACAGCAATCCCAAATGCAAACAACCCTAGAATTAATATAAATATTCGACTGTTTGTCACACTACTTAGTATCTTTCCTTTTATAGAGATACCAAACCCAAAATCTTCTGTTACAGCAGAAGTCGAGACCAATAACTGAGAATCAGCAGTAGACATCATGGCAGCCACAGCACCGGATATAAAAAGACCAGCAATAATTGGATGCAGTAATTCAGATGCCAATCGAGGCATAGCCTGTTCACTATCAACATATTGGAAATATTCAGGTCCGAAATATACTAGAGCAACCAACCCGATTAAAAACGCACCGGTAATCCCAGGTATCGCCCAGGCAATTGCTATTTTCCTGGCAATTTTTACCTCTTCCGATTTACGAATTGCCATATATCGGACAAGCAAATGAGGCTGACCTAAATAACCCAATCCCCAGCTTAAACCGCCCAAGGCAGCCATCAGTGCTGAAATTCCGGATTTACCCATTAAATAAGATGTATTATGACCATTAAAAATTGTTTCAGCTTGGGATAAACTATCTACTAATGTCCGTTCCGAACTCTGCAACTCAATAAATCCCGCAATTGGAAGAATGATCAACGTTCCAAACATGAGGATTCCTTGTAAAAGGTCTGTCCAGGCAACAGCAAAAAAACCTCCCATCAGTGTGTAAACTATGATAATAGTTGCTCCAATGGAAATACCGTATATGGGATTCATATTGAACAATGAATGAAGCACTTTTCCAGATGCATGAAATTGGGCCGAAACATAAAATGTAAAGAAAAATGCAATAATTATTGCAGAAAATAATCGGATGATATTTGTATGGTCATCAAAACGGCGATGAAGATATTCTGGAATAGTTAGGGCTCTATATTTCTCGGTTTCTTCCCTCAGTTTTTGGGCAATCAGAAACCAAGATGCAATAATTCCTAATATAATACCCATGACCGTCCATGATTCTCCTAGGCCTACCGTAATGGCTGCCCCAGGAAGTGCCAAGAGAAGCCAGGCTGATTCCCCTGACGCTCGTTCAGAAAAAGCTGTTACCCAGGGACCAAGTCTCCTCCCAGCCAGTAAATAATCTTCCTGCGTTTTATTAAATTTGAATGTCCAGACACCCACGCCCAATAGAAAGACGAGATATAGGATAAAAATGATGCTAATTAAATCCATATTAGTTCACCAATGTTATAATTCCTACTGAAAGACAATAGGCTCCAAAATAATGAAGTTTACCTTGTTCCAACCACCCTAGAAGCCATTTAAGAGCAACAACCCCAACACCAAAAGAACTTAGGAACGCAACAATACTGACTGAAAGCGGTAATTGAAACCCACCACTTACATCCAGTACTGTTAAGACCCCTGCACCACTGATTGCTGGTATGGCGAGTAAAAAAGAAAATCGTGCTGCTTCTTTTGGAGATAGTCCTAAAAAAAGTGCAGTGCAAATTGTCATTCCACTGCGGGAGACTCCAGGAATAATAGCGACCGCTTGAGCACATCCAATCAGGATAGATGTAACAATAGAGTGCTCTCTATTTTTTCTTTTTATAAAAGAGGAACAATACAACATTAATCCTGTAAAGATAAGTGCACCACCAACAGCATCCATATTGTCAAAAAGTGACTCAAGAATATTCTTAAATCCCAAACCAATGCATATAGCAGGTAACGTGCCAACCAAGACAAAAAATATGAATAATTGTGATTTTTTTGATGTCAGTGACAATAAAAGTGACTTTATATCATTAAAAAACACCAAAAGCACACTGGCCAGCGTTCCCAGATGGACAAGAATCTCAAATTCGTTTCCCGGTTGTTCGATTCCTAGTATAGCCTGAGCCAAAACTAAATGACCGGAACTGCTGATGGGTAAAAATTCTGTAAATCCCTGGACAATACCGAGAATTAATGCCTGAATCCAATCCATATATTAAACCACCGATTCCGCCCAACCCATAACTGCGATCATCCTGCCATTAAGCTCTTTATCTCTTCGATAGGAATGAAATAGGTCTTCCCTACAAAATGTGCATAAATCGCTATCATAAATCGAATTAGAACTTATTCCCATTGAGATAAGTTGACCAATAACCATTTCCTTTAAATCTACTCTGAACGATTCATCTTTTTTTGGGACAACAAATTTTGAAGGAAACTGTGATACAATATCATTTTTTACCTCAAAATGATTTTGGCAAATAGATGGGCCTATTACTGCGCGTATATGTGAAGGATTACCTCCATTTTGTATCATTTTTTTAATGGAATTAATTGCAATTTCGCCCACTGTACCTCGCCAACCGGAATGAATTAATCCAAAAAGACCAGTTTTATCCTCATATAAAAAAAGAGGAATACAGTCAGCAACTTTTATTGATAAAACAATACTTTTATTTCTTGAAATGAAACCATCCACTCTATATTTTTTCAGAGGTTCATTTACGAATTTTACCTTATTTGAATGAGTTTGAACGGCAGTACACATTCCCTCTCCAGACAATTGAAAAATACCTGCCAATTTAGATCGAATTACATCATTGTTTCCCTGAATACTACGTAAAGAAATACCTGAAATTAATTCAGGTATACCAAACCACTGGGAAAAATTGATATGATTTTCCACTGTATTAATTTTCAGGGAGTTTGTGGACCGTAGGATATAAGAGAATCAGAGAGGAAATAGCCCAACGAGTTAAATTTGAAATTATTGTATCTTAAAATATTTACTGCTTGATTTATATGTGATTGATCTGGGAAATAATAGGTATGGGAATGAGTTTCAATGAACTCAAGTGATTCATTTTTTTCTTTAGACAAATAACTCAATAAAAATAATGCTGTATCATAACCATCAATAAATTCTGTATTTCCACGGTTAAATTCTTCCTCATCAGATAAATTCAAATATTTATACATTGTTGAAGTTAATAAAGATAAATTCTGAAAATGAGGCCCGATATTTTCCTTGTTCAATGTTTCCAAATCAAGCCATCCGTCATGTCCTACAATTTGAGTTTGAAGATTATACATGGGAAATTGTGTGCCCACAAAAGAGAGATCATCATCAGATAAAGGTAGATACAAACCGTCTATGGTTGCCAAGGTAACCTTGCTTGAATCCCGCTTGGTTTTAAGGGGATTCTCCTCTTCAACTTCTTCCACGAAAAAATCATCAGTATCAATAGAAAACATTGCATTTAGACTGTCAATATCCATTCCCAAAAATGGCGCGAATTCATCATCTTCCGGAATCAATTCCCATGCTCTTTTCCTCAGTGAAGAAAAATGACGTTTCATATTGCGAGATTCCGGGGAATACCATTCCACAAGAATAGGGTTTATTTCCTTTTGGTCCAAGACTTGCAGAAATGCATCAACACATTGCCGACCTTCAGAAGTGGACGGCGCAACGATTGCGATAGAATCAAGCCCCAATATTTCAGTCATATATTTTGCCGCTAATTTCCCTTTCAGAGGTAAACCAGATTCCAATTGAATTGCATTTGGAGATATCTCTATTAATCCCTCAGTGTTAAAATAGGGGAGAATTAAATTTTTCCCTTCGGAAAATTTAGAAGACACAGTGGCAAGAGTAAATTGAGAAGAAAGGGGGCCGATAATTACAGGAATATTTGAGTAACGAGATATGTCTTTTAAATTTTGAATCGTTCCCATAAGACTGCTTTCATTATCATAAATGAGGAGTGAATACTCCAATTCTGTATGAGTGAGGAATCCTGCCTGTATACCACCCAAAAAATGATTCCCTTTTGCTTCCATTTCTCCCGTCAAAGGCAAAATAATTCCAATTTTACTAAGGAAAGGCTTATCCTGAGCTACGGAATTAAGAATGTCATCATAGGTATTAAAATAATTTTCAGGCAGATTTAGGGGTTCAATCTTATGAACAAAAACTTCTGCTTTTAATCTATCACCACCAGTTAAGTAACTTACTGCTGATGCAAGATGTAAAATATCAATATGGTGGGGCTCAATCTCAAGTAATCGAATGGCCTCGATATCATAAGCAGGAATGCCAATTGAAATGGTATTTAATATCCGTTTATCTATTTTGGGTCTAATTTTCTCATCTGAATATTTTCGTGCATTTAAATAATATTCAAGGGCTCTTGAATATAACCCTTCATTGACAAAGATATCACCAGCAGTCTGATATACTTCATTTTTATATTTACTCTCAGGGTATAACGAAAAAAAATCGTGGATAGCCAGTTTAGTCCCCTTTAAATCACCTTGAGTATATGCACATTTAATCTGAAGGAGGAGTACGGCACTGGAATAATCTCCCCACTCATCCAGTGTCCGTTTGGTCAGGATTTTTTCGGCGATGGCTACCCTATCTGAATTGAAATGTCGTACTGCAATCTCAAAATCAGTTTTAGGATTCTTAATGGCAAAAAGGCAATGACTGCCAATTATAAAATAAAAAATCGATTTATTTAAACTGTTTCGAATCAACCTATTATAGATGGGTTAAAGAAGATTAGAGTGGAATGGAAAGTAAAAGAATTTTGATTTTGTAGAGAAATTTGAAAGGTTAGTCTGTTGAATTATTTTAGTGCAAATTGAAAGGCCTATCAGATTTTAAAAAATCTCCATAAATAAAAATTCCATCTTTGTAGTTTCCTGACCAAAATATTTTTCCATCTTTATCATAGAAAATATCATTGCCATTTTGGTACCCATCTTTGTAATTCTCTATCCTACCTATTTCTCCATTAATATGATAATGAATTGATTTACCATCTAATTTTCCATTTTTATAATTTTCTACCTTTACTTTATGGAAAATATTATAGTTTCCATAACCGGATAAAATAAACTCACCGTGTTCTACCCCATCTTTGTAGTTTCCTTCGTACCATATCTGTCCATCTTCTAAATAATAAATCCACTTACCATCTTTCTCACCATCTTTATAGTTTCCCTCTTGAATTTTCTGGTTATGTTTACAATAAGAAATCCACTTACCATCTTTTTTTCCATCTTGATAGTTTCCTACTTCATTTGTTACTTCTTCAGGTCCACAACCAAAAGATAAAGAAAGAGAAAGGACTACTACATAAATAATATAATTACTGTTTTTCATACTACAATTTACAACCTTATTAATTGAAAGTTTCATTACCCAACAATAAAAAACAGAACTCCAGATATGGAGTTTAACAGGAAAATGAGGGTAGAATGAGTCACTTTTACCTCAATAACTCTAACTTATAATGTTTTTCCTTAACTTATATAGTTAGAAAAAAGAAGAGGATTACAGACTGTAACTTATACTTCTATCTTGTAGTGTCAACCCCAAAACCTTGATTTATTCCACAGTAACAGACTTAGCTAAATTTCTCGGTTGGTCAATATCACACCCTCTTAATATAGCCAAGTGATAGGCTAAAAGCTGAAGAGGGATGGAAGCAGCAATGGGAAAGATATGAGAATGAGTAGAAGGAATCTCAATGAGAAATTCCGATAGTTTTTCTAGCTCTCTAGTTTTTTTATCTGTCAAAACTATGATGCGTCCTTTTCTGGATTTAACTTCCTGAATGTTGGATAATACTTTTTCATATGTCCTGTCATGGGGAGCTATGAATACGACGGGCATTTTTTCATCAATTAATGCAATAGGTCCGTGTTTCATTTCTGCTGCGGGATAGCCCTCGGCATGGATGTAGGAGATTTCCTTCAACTTTAAAGCGCCTTCCAGCGCAACGGGAAAATTTAATCCTCTGCCAAGATAAAGGAAATTATCTGCATTTTTCATATTCCATGCCACCTTTTCAATCTGGGATGTATCTGAAAGAATCGATTTTACCACAGTGTCAAGGCCTGCCAAGGATTCTGCTATTTTTTTTCCATGAATATTGGAAAGCTCCTTCATTCTTCCTAGCAGTAAAGCAAACATATTTAAGACAGTAACCTGTGCTGTGAATGCTTTTGTTGACGCCACACCAATTTCCGGTCCTGCATGAGTATAAATACCATAATCAGTTAACCGAGCAATACTGCTTCCTACCACATTGCAAATTCCCAAAGCTAAAGCGCCATTCTCTTTAGCTTTTTTGATGGCTGCCAATGTATCTGCTGTTTCTCCTGATTGACTGATTGCCAGTAAAACCGTTTTGTTATCAATAATAGATTTACGGTAACGAAATTCAGAGGCATACTCCACATGGACAGGAATCTGTGCATATTCTTCAATTAAATATTTTCCAATGAGTCCCGCATGCCATGACGTTCCGCATGCAGTGATATATAAACGAGAAGCATCCTGAATTCTGTCCATGCAGTCACGGATTCCGCCTAAGTGTGCTGTTCCCTCATCCACTAAAAGTCTTCCCCTCATTGTATCTATGATCGTGTGCTCTTGGTCATAAATTTCTTTGAGCATGTAATGGGGGAAATTGCCCTTTTCAATCTGCTCCACAGTCATATCAAGTTGTGTCACCATTTTAGAAACAACCTTATTCTCATAAATTTTTTTTATTTCATGACCCTTTGGAGAAATAGTGACCATTTCTCCTTCTTCAAGAAAAATGACATTCCGGGTATGTTCGATGATGGGGGAAGCATCGCTGGCAATAAAATATTCATCTTCCCCTACTCCAAGTACAAGGGGGCTTCCATATCGTGCTGCCACAATTATATCCGGATCATCTTTTGATATCACAACAATACCATAGGCACCAATCACTTCCTGAAGGGCTGCTCTAACGGCATCGGGGAAATTCAATCCACCCTTTTTATAAAACGAAGAAATCAGTTGCACCAATACTTCCGAATCCGTTTCACTTACAAATTCAATCCCCTCAATCTCCAATGCTTTCCTAAGAACATCATAGTTTTCAATGATCCCATTGTGAATCAAGGCAATGGATTCTGTATGATCAAGGTGGGGGTGGGCGTTTATATCATTGGGTTCACCGTGAGTTGCCCACCGTGTGTGTGCAATACCGATATTACCTCGTAAAGGTGAGTCCATTAATGCGGTTTCAAGTTGTTTGACTTTTCCCGCTTTTTTAACGAAATCAATGGCCTCATCACCGGTAACAGCAATCCCAGCTGAATCGTAACCTCGATATTCCAGTCGCTTTAGTCCATTAATGAGGATGGGGAGTGCATCTTTAGTCCCATAGTATCCTACAATTCCACACATATTTAACCTATATCATTATAATTTTTATTTCTTAGAAAGCACTCCTACCAGAATTTAGGTAAAACATCCTAATTCCTGGTAAATCAATTATTTTCTAAATACATATAAGATTTAAATAAGTTCCATTAACAATTATAAAACTTACTCCCATTCAATAGTCCCAGGAGGTTTTGATGTAACATCATATACCACACGATTAATACCGGAAACCTTATTCACAATTTTATTAGAAATCTTAGACAAAATATCTCCATCAAAATGGTACCAATCTGCGGTCATTCCGTCATGACTTGTAACTGCTCTTAGCCCAATCAAATTTTCATAAGTGCGTTTATCTCCCATGACTCCCACAGTTTGAACAGGGATTAGAACACAAAATGCTTGCCAAATCTCATCATAAATTTGTTCTTCTTTCAATATATCTATAAACACCGCATCTGCATCCCTCAAAATATCCAATCTTAGCTGTGTCACTTCACCTATTATTCTTATCGCCAGACCGGGACCAGGAAATGGATGCCGATACGCCATATCATAAGGGATTCCCAACTCAAGCCCTACCTTTCTAACCTCATCCTTAAACAAATTCCTGAGCGGTTCTATAAGTTGAAAATCCATTTTATCAGGTAGACCTCCAACATTATGATGACTTTTTATAACCGCACCATGACTACCAGCTTTGGCAAAACCACTTTCCACCACATCCGGATACAGAGTCCCCTGTGCCAAAAAATCAATTTGTCCTTGTTCTTTTGCAATTCGTTCAAAACTGCGAATAAATTGCTCTCCAATAATTTTTCGTTTCTCCTCCGGGTCAGTCACACCCTGTAATTTTTGCAAAAAATATTCGGACTCATCAAAACAAACCACCTGGAAGGGTAAAATTTTTTTAAGATTACTGATACATTCTTCAGCCTCATTTTTCCGCATGAGACCATGATCAATAAGAATCCCCACTGTCCTACGACCAATTGCCCTCCCAAGCAGTGCCGCCACAACTGTGGAGTCTACTCCACCGCTCACACCCAATAGAACTTTTTTATCTTCAGTTTGTATTTGAATATTTTCAATCTGTTCATCAATAAAATTTCCCGTTGTCCAACTTGATGCACACTGAGTCATGCGAAAAAGGAAATTCCTCAGTATTTGATTTCCAGCTTCCGTGTGAATAACCTCCGGGTGAAATTGTGTGGCAATACGGGTTTCATCTTTGTTTTGTAGAGATGCTATGGCCCCATTAGATGAATGCGAGGTGACCAACCAATCATCCGGAATCCTATCAACTGTATCCATATGGCTCATCCATACTTTCGTCTTTTGTGGAACTTGATAAAAAAGATCGTTAGATTTTTCAATTTTTACTTGGGCAAAACCATATTCACCATAAGCTGAAGATTTTACTTTTCCTCCATAATAATGAACCATGAGTTGAAGACCATAACAAATCCCAAGGATGGGAATTTCAAGCGTAAATATTTTCTGATCATAATTTGGAGCAGTAGTTTCATAAACGCTGGAAGGTCCTCCGGAAAGAATCAATGCCTTTGGCTTCTGTTCCAATATCTCCTGAATGGATGAATCAGGCGAGAGTATTTCAGAAAATATATTGAACTCTCTCACTCTCCTGGCAATCAATTGGGTATACTGAGAGCCAAAATCCAGGATAACAACTCCATTGGAGTGAAGGCTATGCATCAAATCTCCCAGGACTCTAAATCACTCATGAACGATTCATTCGTTAATCTATAGTGAATGGGAGTGACACTTATATATCCATCCTTTAAAGCCCTATTATCCGTATTACCGGATGAATCAGGGTCGATTGATTCTCCTGTCATCCAATAATAAATGTTGCCCCTAGGATCTTCTCGTTTTTCAAATCTATCTTTAAAATAGGCATTTCCCTGAGTTGTAATTCGTATTCCTTTTATCTTTTCATCTGGGATGTCAGGAACATTTACATTTAATAATGTACCTTCTGGTAAACCAAATTTTAGGACTTTTTTTAAGGTGTTTTGAGTAGTATCCATGGCAGATTTAAAATCCTTCGGATGGTGTGAATCAATACTCACCGCTATAGATGGTATCCCAAGAATTGTACCTTCGGTAGCAGCACTAACTGTTCCGGAATAAATCACATTTGTACCCACATTTGCACCATAGTTAATCCCTGAAACAACTAGATCCGGCGGAGATTTTAATATAGACCGAACTGCAATTTTCACACAATCAGCTGGAGTTCCATTCACAGCATACCCACTGAACCCACCTCTACGATTTACATATTTTGTTCTCAATGGATTTGTAATCGTTATGGCGTGTCCCACGGCACTTTTTTCTGTATCGGGAGCCACCACAAGTGCATTCCCAAAATCTTTTACCGCTTCCCACAACCAATAAATTCCATCAGTATAAATTCCATCATCATTAGTAACAAGGATTGTTTTTTCTATCATGTTAATACATTAATCAATTTATAGAGTTCGTTTTTTAATTCAATACGGGGTACAATTCGATCAACAAATCCTTTTTCCATCAAGAATTCCGCCCGCTGAAATCCCGAAGGCAAATCTTCACCAATAGTCTGTTTTATTACGCGAGGACCTGCAAACCCAATCAATGCACCTGGCTCCGCTAAAATAACATCACCCAACATTCCAAAACTGGCGGTTACCCCACCAGTTGTGGGGTCGGTTAGAAGTGAAATATATAGTCCACTAGATTTTGAGAATTGCGCTAATTGAGCGCTGGTGCGCGCCATTTGCATCAAAGATAATGCACCTTCTTGCATCCTTGCCCCTCCTGAGGCACAAATAATTATAAGGGGGACATTATTTTCTTCTGCATAAACGGTAGCCCTTACTACCTTTTCGCCTACCACAATACCCATGCTGCCACCTATGAATTTGAAATTCATTATTCCAAGGATAATTTTTCTGTCAATCAACATTCCATCAAAGCATCGAATTGCATCTAAATGACCAGTTTTTTCCATGGCAGTTTTAAGTTGGTTTTTATATTTTTTTCCTGCTTTAAAATTTAAAGGATCATTTGTTTTGAGGTTTTTGAATAATTCAGTGTACTGTCCTTCATTAAAAAGCAGATTCAAATAGACATCCGATGATACCCGAAAATGATGGTTACAATGATGACAGACCGAATGACGTTTTTCCAACTCTATTTTATACAATATCTCATTGCATGAGGAGCATTTTTCCCATAGCCCACTGGGAATATCTTTCTTTTCACTTTCTTTTAAATTTTGTTCTTTTCGACGAAACCAAGCCATCTCAAAAACTCATATTTGTTTTTTTCATATTTTCAATCTTCGGTAGTTTGTTTCCCGTTTTTGCCATGACAATTGCGTTCTCTCCATCGTGATAATATTTCCTCCGGATATCAATCTGTTCAAACCCAAAATTAGAATATAATTGGTACGCAGGCAGATTAGATTCTCTAACTTCAAGAAATATATATGTTTTTTTATTAAACTGTGATAAAAATTCTGATAAGATTCTTTTACCGTATCCACGGTATTGACATGAAAGCCTGACCGCAATATTAATAATCTGTACCTCATGGTGAACAATATAAGACATGATATATCCAATCATAGAACTTTCATCATCTAAAACCCAGTGACCTGCAGTCGGAGTTACAACAAGTTCATGAGCCAATTGTTCTCTAGACCAGGGACTGAAAAAAACAGACTGTTCAATCTCCCAAATTGCATCAACATCCTCGATAACAGCTTTACGAAACTGCATCTTTACGTTTTGTTATTTTAAATGGTGCAATATAATCCGGAACAAGATTGTAGGGATTATCCAATATAAATTCATTCCATCGTTCATGAGCAAGCATCCCTATCTTCTTTGCTGACGGAATAGCTGGAGAAAATAATACATTTTCATTTTCAGAAATTATGTGTTCTCCACCACAAATAAAAACATCAATATTTTCTTTATTAATCTTTGATTTTAATGTATCCCAATCCCATAAAATCGGACTGCCAACACCGGAAGGGAATGTATCAGTACGATGAAATAACTGTGTGTAAAATAAATTCCTATGTGAATATAGTGCAACTCTATATGAATCGGATTTGGATGAAATACCAGTGGCCATCCCTGTTAATGTTGGAACAGGTACAACGGGCAGATCATGACTAAAGGCCATTCCCTTTGTGAAACTCAACCCAATGCGCAACCCGGTAAAAGAACCCGGTCCAATTGAGACAGCAATTCCATCTAATTCATCCCATTTAAATCCTGATTTTTGCTTTACTTTTTTCACCATTCTTGGCAACTCCTCCGCTGAAGTTCGAGGACATTCCTCTTCAATCAGAGATATACAACATCCTTCTGATATAAAAGCAGTACCGCAAATAAATGTAGCAGTTTCAATTGCCAGAATTTTCATATTTTAAATCCAATTAAGTCAACAACTCGGTGGTTCACGGAATCATCCAATCTAAAATTTATACTAGGACAATATTCAGGAATGATCTCCTCAATCCTATCTGCCCATTCGATTAACGTAATTCCATCTTCTGGATATAAAAACCTTTCTGCATCCATAGAAATGAATTCGGTGTAATCGTTCAGACGATAACAATCCACATGAAATAAAGCACATGATTCTCCATCATATTCACTCACAATTTTGAATGTAGGAGAGGTAACATGTTCTTTGATACCGAGTCCCTTTGCAAATCCTTTTGAAAAAGTAGTTTTTCCAGTACCTAGTTCTCCTCTAAGTCCAATAACAGTCCCAATAGGGATTGTAAATGCCAATTCCATTCCAAAAGCTTCCATAGCATCAGATGATAATATTTTATGTGTTTCTTTTATAAAAACGTTCATTTTCCTTCCAAAATGGCAACCGGAATAAGCATTTCTTCCATAGAGATTCCGCCATGCTGGAAACTATCCTTAATCGTATTTTGATACTTTTTCATCTGATTCGGGTACAGAAAAAAAGCGGAATCTTTTGCAAATAGATAATTGGATTGATGACCCATTTCTGGAAGTTTGTAATCTGAAGGTTTGTGAACTTTTACACTTAATTTTTCATCACAATTTAAATTCCTGCCTACTTTATAACGAACACCGGTTGACGTATTTTTATCTGCTTTAACCATTACACCTTTATGAACACAAATACTACCATGGTCACTTGTGAGAATAATCCTATATCCATTTTCTCCAAGATATTTCATAATATC
Source organism: Fidelibacterota bacterium (assembly GCA_034408645.1). Taxonomy (GTDB): domain Bacteria; phylum Fidelibacterota; class Marinisomatia; order Marinisomatales; family AB-629-J13; genus AB-629-J13. The sequence continues at coordinate 23,867 of DASCRE010000052.1, forward strand.
CAGAAGCCAAGAATTATTGAACCACGATACTACCGCTCGACAAAATGCAGATTCATCACCTACCATTTCCTTCAGTACCGAAGATTCGCTTTGCTTGTGAGCAAGTTGATCCACGAAATTGACTACTACAGCCAACAGGTCAATATTTGAAAATTCACTAATTCGATTTTTAAATTTTGTGCCATGCTCGGCTGACCAGATTTTATGATAATGCAATCCAATATGACTCAGATTATTCCTGTCAAGAAGGTCTCTAAAATAAATTTCTTCATATTGATTCAATCCACTATCTCCAGATTTCATGGTAGCCAATTGTTCTGGATATTTTTTTATTAAATCGTCGAAACACAGACCACTAAAAATTGCATTACGGCTGTAGGGAGTTGCTGTGGGTAGAATGGATACATGAAAATGAATGTCAACATTAAAATATAAAGATAGAGTGGGAAGCATTGCCATAAGCTGATCGGAACGAAGGCAATCCATAACAAGAAAACAAATTTTTTGCTCTATTTCAAGTTCAGGACGAACAAACCTTTCCACCACATCTATCGACATTGGTGGACGGTTATCTGATTTGATCCACCCTGGATAAACCTTTTCAATGAACCGTGAAAACTCGCGATTACAAGTCTGAATCTCCTCATTGACAATGGATTGAAATCCCGGCTCATTATGATCGTCTAACTCCAATTGCCAATAAACCAACTGTTGATATAAATCCCACCATTCTTCCACAGTAAATTGGTCTTTCTGTATCCTGCTAATCTTTTGATATTCTTTAAGAAAATCACGAGTTGTCTTTTCTTCCTGAATTTGTCCGGATTCAAGTACCTGTTTTATCGCCATAAAAACCTGACTAGGATTTACAGGTTTGATGAGAAACTGTGTCACCTTTTCTGAGATCGCTTCGTTCATCAAAGATTCCTCTTCAGATTTCGTTACCATAATCACTGGTAACGCTAAATCGATCAATTTCAACTTCCGCAATGTGTCAATTCCATCCATTCCGGGCATGTACTGGTCTATCAGTGCCAATTGAATATCTCTATTTTTCACCAAGTTCAGACCATCAACTCCATTAGAAGCTGTTTCAATCTCGAAGCCTTTTTCTTCCAAAAATAATATATGGGGTTTTAGGTGTTCGATCTCATCGTCCACCCAGAGAATTTTACCGCGAGTTTTCATGATAAATGATGTATTGGAAAATACGGTATCGGAGAAATACTGATTAAGGGGTAATTCGAGACATGCTAATCAGAAAAATGACTACAACAGTTATTCATACTTGTTTGTTTTCCGCCTGTACTAACTGCTTTATATTATTTAGATGTAAGAGTCCAAGAACCATCCCAGTCGTCCCCAGGAGGATTTTTCATATAAAACTCACAGCGGGGGATGTAGATTCGACTTGGATTGGTTTTACGACCTGGGAACATATCTTCTAATTTATCGGAGGCCTTGAATGCTTCGACAGCTCTTTTCCATTTCTGTTCTTTATAAAGTCCGAGAGCCTCATGATATGCATCTAATATTTTATCATATCCATCTGGCATATTTCCTGCTTCTGCAATTAATTCAAATACCTGAGCCGGTTCCGTCTTTCCCATGACAACTACATAATCCAAGTCACGCCAAATAAATTTATCTTTGCATACTTTATATGTTTCCTCTGCAACCTGAATATAAATACCATACTGCTTTGCAGATGACTCCAATCTCGCTGCAAGATTTACCGTATCACCCATCATTGTGTAGTTCATTCGCATGGCTGATCCCATATTTCCTGTTACCATTTGTCCTGAGGTGATACCTATTCGGTTCTGCATATTGTGAACTATCTCAGGCCAACGATCTCCTTCTGAACGCCATTTATTCCTAAGTTTGTCAAGGCTATTCTGCATTCTCACTGCCGTTAAACATGCTCGATATTCATGGTCATCAACGGGTACAGGAGCACCATAAAATGCCACAATTGCATCACCAATGTACTTATCCAGTGTTCCTCTTTCTTCAAGAAGGATATTTGTCATATCCGTAAGATATTCTACCAAAAGTTCAACCAAATCAGGTGCGGATAATATTTCCGAAAAAGCCGAAAAGCTTTGAATATCGGTGAAAAATGCAGTATGATATCCTTCGTCACCTCCCAATTTTGGTTCTTGATTTTCTTCAAACATCTGGTCAATAAGATCGGGTGAGATATAGGTTCCAAATGTACTTTTCAAGAATCGTTTATCTTTCTGTTCATTAATAAATTGATATATAATATTGCTTGAATAAGTCACGCCTATGCCAATCAGGGGAGCGACAATCGGAAGCATCAAGGATTCACCCAGGTCGGGTAGCGAACTTGATTCAAAAAACCACTTCATATTTCGGGAAAAATATCCACATGAAATAATGAAATAAATCACCCCCTCGATGACTATAAGCAGTCCGCCGATGACAGGTTTTACATAGGTTATGAGTAGAAAAGCAATCAAAGATAATAATGCAATTATGGATAAATGGGAAACAAAGATAGATAACGATTCAGGGTCATCTGAGATTTCAGTAATTTTATCTCCAAATACCTTTATATAATTATTGTGGAGGAGGGTTTGGATTGCATTAGCATGAGTTTCCATTCCAGGGGTTAACTGCTGTAACCCACCATAATTATAAAAAGGGGTTGATTTTGTATCGTGAAGAACCTCAACATTTACTCCTAATAACACAATCTTATTATAAAAAGGATTATTCTTATCAATTTCCTGATTTTGCCCAATTCCAAATAGGTCAAAATACATTTGATGATCCTCTTCAGGCATATCCAGAACCCAAGCATATTCCTCAGGAATTTCACTTCCACGAGGAATATTACTGCTCATCCAATTATTATCTTCAAAATATATTTCATTTCCTGATTCGTCCAATACAGAATTGCCTAACGAATCTCTAAGAATATCACCAATAAAATAGTCATCTGTATCTAAAATTTGAGATAGAGAATACTTGTTGTATGTTGCCCAAGGAAATGTTGAATTTGGGTCTTTAAAATAAGAAGGGGGACCATAATAGTTAACCAAAAAGGAAGTAGAATTTCCGTACGGATGAATCTCCAATGTATCATATTTCCAGTAAAGATTGCCATCATCATATCTTGCCTCAGGAAGGATATTATCTCCAATATCAAGATAGGCCTTCACAGATTTCATCGCTAGGCTTAGATAGGCCTTGGAATCATCATTGTTTATATACCACATTATATTGTATCGCCTTGAAAACCCATCTTGATCCAACATATCATTTACAACACCATTCTCAGTATATCTATTAATATACTCAACTGGTTTAGCAATATATTGTGGTGGAACTCGAGTTGATTCGGTAGCAAGTTTACTGGACATGATTACCTTTGTTTCATTTTCTTTCAGTACTCTTTCACATGTTTTTCCCAATACAATATCACCGTGCAATGGGATATATCTTTTTCTATCTTCTGGAGTCATATCTTGCGCAAAATCATTTAAAAATTCTGATTTTGTTTCAGGAGCATCAAACTGAATATCAAATACAATTACCTTGGCACCAGCTTTGGAAAGGTTTTCAATTGCTCTTGACCATACTGTTCCTCGAGGGTATGGCCACC
>DASCRE010000053.1:0-3702 GCA_034408645.1 Fidelibacterota bacterium
CTGTATCCATTGGCATAAAAATGGGAAGAAAAAAATTGATTGTTTTTATAAAAATGGGGAAATGAATGGAAAATTTACAGAATGGGATTCTTCCGGTGAGATCATTCAGGAATATAGATATAATAGAGGAGTTGTCACTTAATATCATTGATTATACATTAATTTTGGAACAAAAATATATCCTTTAAACTAATATTAACCGAACTTCATAGAAAAAATGAACCGAACAAAAACATACAACACAACAGTTATATTAATTGTATTATTTGTATTCACAGCAAAATATCACCACGGAAAATTCACTTATCCCAAATCCAGAAAAGTGGATGTGGTGGACACATATCATGGTGTATCCGTTAATGATCCTTACCGCTGGCTTGAGAATGACCAATCCAGTGAAACAAATCGTTGGGTGAAAGCCCAAAACAGGATCACAAATAAATTCCTGAAAAAAATTCCTTACCGGAACAAAATAAAAGAAAGGTTAACCGAGCTGAATGATTATGAAAAATTTTCCATTCCTTTTCAGAAGGGAGATAAATTCTACTTTTATAAAAACGATGGGTTACAAAATCAATGGGTCCTTTATACTCAGGATAATTTAGATGCTGAACCTAAAGTCCTTTTAGACCCTAATACCTTCTCAGAGGACGGTACCGTTGCTCTTAGCGGTACTTATTTTTCGAATGACAGCCGATATCTGGGCTACGGTGTCAGTTCATCCGGATCAGACTGGAAGGAATTTTATATTCTGGATTTGAGTACAAACCAACTGCTTGCTGACCACATCCAATGGATAAAGTTTTCCGGAATGGCGTGGACCGAAACTGGATTTTTCTATTCTACATTTCCAAAACCAAAAGAGGGGGAAGAGCTGTCCGCTACAAATGAAAACAGTAAAGTTTATTATCACGAACTGGGTACTGACCAAACTACAGATATCTTGATTTATGAAGATACGGAACACCCAAGGCACTCTCCCTATGTTTACACAACAGAGGATAATCAATTTCTTATCTTGTATCAATCAAAGGGCACTCACGGTAATACGGTTGCCATCAAAGAACTAAATAATCCGGATTCTCCTTTTATATCAGTTGTTTCAGATTTTGATGGGGACCACGGAATCGTTCATAATGTGGGAAATACATTTTATATGATGACTGATAGAAGTGCTCCCAAAAAACGATTGGTATCCTTCAGTTTAAATAACCCTGAAATAGAAAACTGGTTTGATGTCCTTGCTGAGAGCAAACATACCTTGCAATCTGTCTCTTTCCCAAGTGATAAGCTCATTGCTATTTATATGGTTGATGCACAGGACAAAGCCTTTGTCCATAGGCAAAATGGCCAATTTCTAAAAGAAGTGGAACTCCCCTCTCCAGGAAGTCTGGGTGGATTTAGAGGAAAAAAATATTCAAAAGAAGTTTTTTACAGCTTTGAGACATTCAATCACCCAATGACCATTTTCCGGTTTGATTTAAATTCCTTGACATCCAAGGTACACAAGATATCTGGAGTTGCCTTCTCTCCGGAAGATTATGTGACCTCCCAATCATTCTATGCGAGTAAAGATGGAACTCAAATTCCTATCTTTATCACTCACAATAAAAACCTGACAATGGATGGAACAAATCCTACCCTTCTTTACGCATACGGCGGATTCAATATCAGCATGCAGCCGTTTTTCAGTACTGGGAATATTGTTCTAATGGAGAATGGAGGTGTATATGCCCTTGCTTGTCTGAGGGGTGGCGGAGAATATGGAGATTCCTGGCATAAATCTGGAATGCTTGAAAATAAACAAAACGTTTTTAATGATTTTATCGCAGGTGCAGAGTACCTTATCAATGCAGGATATAGCTGTCCAGAAAAACTTGCGATACGTGGCGGTTCAAATGGTGGATTGCTCATCGGTGCAGTAATAAATCAGCGCCCGGATTTGTTCAAAGTTGCTTTTCCTGCTGTGGGAGTGATGGATATGCTTCGCTACCATCAATTTACCATTGGATGGGCCTGGGCTGTAGAATACGGAAGCAGTGATGACCCTGCACATTTTGAGAATCTGTTTTCCTATTCTCCTCTGCACAATATTAATTCAGATGCACTCTATCCCGCTACGATGATCACAACCGCTGACCATGACGACCGGGTGGTTCCAGCTCATTCTTTCAAATATGCTGCTACTATTCAGGAAAAAAGATCTGACAATCCCAATCCACTTCTAATCAGAATAGAAACAAAAGCAGGGCACGGTGCCGGGAAACCCACATCAAAATATATCGAAGAACAGGCAGATATCTGGTCATTTATGTTTTATAATATGGATGAAGAAATCAAATTCTAATGTTTCATAGTATGTTCAATAAGGCATGGATTGTTTACATACTGTTTTTTAATATCGTTCTATCTTCAGAATTCAGAGGAAAAACTCAGGATAATTTCTCATCGGTAATGGAAGTTGGTCCCGGAATCGGTTATTTCATGCCCAGAACTGACTACTTAAATTCACATGACTTCTCCATTGGCGGACTTTGGACATTGTCTCCCTCTTACGGAATCAGGTTTTCTATTTTGCATACACAATTGAATCATGAATCTTCAGACAGTTCCCATCATTTTCTGCAATTTGGGCCTGGAGTGGAGTTTTCCCTTCAAACCCGTGAAAAAGTGAAAGGATATACCTTAATTGATGTTGGGTTTATCGATGGTAAAAAGGACGCACTGTTCATTTTCGGGATCGGAATGAAATATAGAATGAATGAAAAATATTCATTAAAATTTGAATTGAGAGATTATCATGAAGGAATTGGAATTCCTTTTGTCACTTTTCCAAGAAGTAAGGCAGGTGTGAGTGGTAAAGGTGGATCAAAATATCTAGATTTTCAAGTTCAATTGCATTACAGGATTAAATAATTGGAAAGGATAGAGCTATGAAATCAGGAACAGTTAAAGAATATGATAGAGATCGAGGTTTCGGTTTTGTGACCGGTGATGACGGTGAAGATTATTTTCTACATGTCAGTGGTCTGAGAGAGCACCTCAAACATAAAGGACTCAGAGAAGGTCAGCGGGTGTTGTTTGACATAGATTTTGACATGAAAGGAGACCGAGCAATAAACGTAAGGATAGAATAAGTATTATTATCTAATTTGACGCTGATTTAATCTCTACAAAATAGATATTTCCTCAAAAATATTCTTAGGTTTAGGAGCGGGGATTGAACCAATTAGACCTCACAGTATCTTTTTTTTACCCGAGATGAAGTAAATTGAGCTCAACAAACGACATTAATTCCCCTCTAGAGTTTACTCCGTAGTTATAATTTATTATATATGAAATATAGACGAACAAAGATTGTAGCGACCTTTGGTCCTTCAACTATATCAAAATCAATGGTAGAAAAGATGATAATTGCTGGAGTGGATGTTGCAAGGATAAATATGTCCCATTACAGTGATATTTTTGATATTGATAATCTAGTAAAAAATATAAGAAATATTTCTAAAAAATTAAATAGAAGTGTTTCGATAATGATGGATCTTCCAGGACCAAAAATTAGGACCTCTAACGAAGAGATTATCAGTATTAAAAGAGGAAACTTATACACGCTAGGTCTAAACGCTGAGGTTCCACTTGACGCACAACTTAAGTTTAAAGGGATTAAAAAAGGGGCAAAGGTTAAAATAGATGATGGGAAAC
>DASCRE010000054.1:0-1778 GCA_034408645.1 Fidelibacterota bacterium
TTAAAAGAAGGATTAAATAATAATGGGTGTTTATTAACTAATTTTATGTTTGGGTTAAACAAAATAATGGTCTTATACTTTCCGACGAAATTTTATCAATAGAAACCAAGGAGAAAGAAAAATGAGAAAAATCGTTAGTGGAATCGTTTTTATCGCATCAACAGTCCTTTTCGCTCAGGACACGTTTAACAATCATAGTATAGTAAATCCATCATTAAGTGATAGCACAATGTGGCCATCACCGACATCAGGTGTAAGAGGTGTCTGGAGTGGCTCTGACCTGGATAAAGATGGTCGTATGGAAGTTTGGGCGACAGATTATAAAGCTGGGGGCGGTGTCCATGCTTTTGAGTGGTATTATGGTGATACTCTAGTCCATGTTTGGTCATCTGATTCATCTAAAACTGTTTATGGCTCAGGCACTCGCTGGATTCAAACAGGTGATTTAGATGGCGATGGTTTGGGTGAAGTCATATTTTTTGCAGGTAGATATAATAATTCAGATACATTAGCAGGCCTATACGTTTATGAATGGGATGGGGCTACAGATAATGGTTATACCACCAAGTGGCACCGGAATCTTCACACTGCTTTTGCAGACACGATGCAGGAAGTTCGTGTTGAACATTTTAGCGTCGGTGATATTGATTCGGATGGAAAAGATGAAATTATTTGGGCCAACAATGGTCCTTCCAATCCTGCCTACGGAACCACGGCTACAGATCATGCTGCTTATTCTGGCGATCGGTTTATCATTGCTTCCGTTAGCGGAGATATTGGTGTTCTGCCACAACTGGTAGAAGAATATGCTGTATCACCCAGGGATGCAGATAAAGATGGTGTTCGCGAGAATAAATTTGGAGGCGGAAGTCCTCAAGGTGTAGTTATTGCAGACACGGATGGAGATGGGAAAAAGGAAGCTTGGTGTTTTTCCTGGAATAATTTATCCGCTTTTTCCATCGAGGCAACAGGTGCGGATGCATATGCTGTATCAGATACAGGATATAAAATGGTAACTCTTAGAGATGAGTGGACACTGGCTCCAGCAGTGGCTGATGTTGATAAAGATGGAAAGGATGAAGTATATGTTCCCGGTTGGTATACGGGAATTGTATATGCCATTGCTGATAAAGACGGTGATGCAACCACATTTCTATCTACTGAATATGCAGCAATTGATAGTCTTGGGACAGCCTGGGCATCAAATGGTAAAGGTAATGTATATGCATACGGAGCTGCTGCCAGCAACAATGCTTTTGGTGAACCAGCAGTTTTTGTTGCCCACGGAAAAGGGTTTGCAAAGTATGATTTCAGTGGAACAAATGTCTTAGACGAAGACAACTGGACAAAAACTGAGTCTCCTGTTGATACCTTACAAACAGGTGCAGCAACAAAGTTATATGCCGGTGCTAACATAGACCGTGATGGCTTTGGAGAAGTTATAATTGGTTATCAAAGTGTAACTGACAGTATGTATGCAGGTACTGATACTGCGAAAGCAAATCCAAACAGAACATTCGTAAGAGTCCTCGAATGGACTGGAAAAAGTACAGCATTGAGTGTTCGCGACGTGGTTTTGATTACACCGGAAGACTATAAACTGAGCCAAAACTATCCCAACCCATTCAACCCAACAACAACGATTGAATATACCTTGCCAATCGCAAGCAAAATTTCAATCTCCATTTTTAATGTAATGGGGCAGGAAGTGGCCAGCATTATTCAAAACCAGGATAAACCTGCGGGTACATACCAGGTGACTTGGAATGGAATGGATA
>DASCRE010000055.1:0-12959 GCA_034408645.1 Fidelibacterota bacterium
TCCGGACCGCTTTAAATAGTATTTATGGACACTTTAAAACACTTTATAGATACAATATCTGCACCAACGATTAGTTTCACACTGGTTTCAGTATTATTTCCTTTTATTTTCCCCCCTGGGGATTGGTTTGAAAAAATGCACCGGAAATTTGGGTTTTGGAGAATTTGGACAAAATCGGGATTATATACAACCCTCGGAATTATTACCTTGTTTTTTACCATGGGCTACTATGACCATAATTTTAATATTACTCTCACGAAACCAGATAATTTTCCAATTATATTATTGGTCTATACCGTTTTCATTTTTACATGGATGTCTATGTCCAAGGCTTATGAAAATGATGAGAGGATGAGCAAAGGTGAAAAACCAATTGAATATAATGACCCGGATGATAAAGTGTTGGTTTGGCCTGATCTTGTTTATATTGAATTTATTGCTTTGATTATTTTTATGGTTTTTTTAATTGTGTGGTCTGTCTTAGTTGCAGCTCCCCTAGAAGAGCCAGCAAACCCCGCTGCTACCCCAAATCCTTCTAAGGCACCGTGGTATTTCCTAGGATTACAAGAGATGCTAGTATATTTCGACCCGTGGTTGGCAGGTGTTATTTTTCCGAGTTTGATTATTGTGGGATTAATGGCAATTCCCTATATGAGTACTACACCAAATAACTTAAGCGGATTTTATTCATTTAAGGAAAGAAGGTTAGGTATTTTTTTATTTTTGTATGGTTTTTTAATTTTATGGATCTTTTTAATTTTTATTGGTACATTTTTTAGAGGACCAAATTGGAATTTCTTTGGACCATTTGAGTATTGGGATCCCCATAAGCTAGTTCCATTAACTAATGTAAACCTTTCTGAATATTTTTGGATTAAATGGCTAAAAACTGGTCTTCCTTCAAATGTTTTGTTGCGTGAGTCTATTGGGTTTATTACCGTTGTTTTTTATTTTGTAGCTGTCCCGGTCTTTTTGGCGAAATATGTATTAACTGGATTTTTTAATAGAGTCGGATCTGTAAAATTTTCTTTTTTCATTTTCTTGGGACTTAGCATGTTATCACTTCCACTGAAAATGTACCTCCGCTGGTTGTTTAATTTGAAATATATCATTGCTATTCCTGAATGGTTCTTTAATATTTAACTGAATATTATTTTAATGTTTAATAAGCAAGACGAACGTTATTGGGATATCCATTTATTAAATAAATGGTTTGCTATCGCCAGTTTGTTATTTGTCATTTCAATGGTTTGGATATTTATCAATGATAATGATGATGAATTCAAAATTTATCAAAAAACATTCCGAAAGTTGGAGATAAATACAGCAAAGGCAAAATTGGAAATTGCTATTTCTGAAGTAAAAGAAGAACAAAAGCGATACATAAAAATGCTGAAACAGGTACAAGACAGTTTTGAATCCAAAAGGGAGCATATTGATCAAGTACAAGGGAAACTTATTGATTTGAAAGCCAAGTATTATAAAGCCAATATGGATTATCTCCATAAAAAAGCGGAGGCTGATGCACTAAAATATCTAGTTGAAAAAGAGAATACCCATATCCATAAATCACCTCTAGAAAAAGACTCTAAATATGAAATTAAATATACCACATTCTTGGTTGAACTTCATGAACTCAAACTAAAGAAAGAAGGTGTTGAATTGCTTCAAAATAATACTGAAAAAGAATTGGAACAATTAGAGGTGGATGTTAAGAAGACTGAAGATAAGTTAAACGAAGTGATGCGGGACGTGAATTTGGTGGAGGCAAATTTATCTAGGTTTGACCGACAACAGATGTCGTTTTCTAATCGAATTGGTGACATCATAAGAGATCTCCCAATTATTGATTTCATGGACCCTTACTACAAGGTGAAACAGATTGTTGTTTCCGATATTAAATATGATGTTAATTTTTCCTTAGTCCCTACAGTAGATCGCTGTACAAGCTGCCACCTTGGGATTGACAATCCTGACTATATCGATGCGGAACAACCTTACAGAACCCATCCTGATCTTGATTTGTATTTAACGGCAGCATCTCCTCACCCAATGGAACAGTTTGGATGTACCGGATGCCACGCTGGTAGGAGTAGAGGAACGACATTTAATACAGCAGTTCATATGCCAAATTCAAAAAGCACAAAACATGATTGGGAAAATGAACATAACTGGGAGAAAATGCACCACTGGCTTAAACCCATGCTTCCATTGAAGTATTCTGAAGCAAGTTGTTTTAAGTGCCATACGGAAAAACCGGATATAAAAGGTGGTGAAAAATTGCAGCTGGGTCTGGCTATTATTGATAAGGCTGGTTGTAATAGTTGTCATCAGATAGAATCCTACCCTAAACAATTTGACACTGGTCCAGATTTAGCTCAAATTAGCAATAAAGTTTCAAAAGAATGGACACGGAAATGGATATATAATCCACAAAAATTTCGTTACAATACATGGATGCCACATTTTTTCAATCAAGAAAACAATTCTTCTCCTGAAATGATTCGACGCACTACAACTGAAGTAAATTCAATTGTGGAATACCTATTCAAGGGAAAGAATGAAGGTGGTAGAGCATCAAGTAGAAAATATTTAGGAAATGCTGAAAATGGAGAAGTTTTATTTAACAATGTTGGATGCAGGGGATGCCATAATCTCAATGAGGAACCCACAGAGTTAGCAAATCTCGGATATGATTTAGAGAGACTGCCATATGAATATTCAGATTCGGAGTACGGGTATGAGCATGAAAAAACAAATTTAAAAGAAATAACAAAACAGCATGGTCCAAACCTCATTGGTTTGGGTTCAAAGACTTCTCCAGAGTGGGTGTATAACTGGATTAAAAACCCACAGGATTATTGGCCTGAAACTCGAATGCCAGATCTTAGATTATCTAATCAGGAAGCCAAGGATATAACGTCCTATCTTCTTTCGTTCAAAAATGAAGAGTTTGAAAATGAAAAATTTCCTGAGTTAGATATAAAAGAATTAGAAAATATTGCCCGTGGATGGTTGTTTAAATCTTATCCTGAAGAGAAAGCTCAAAATATTTTGTCAGAAATGAATTATTCTGAACAGGTTGATTATGTTGCAGATAAGAGTATTCGTTTTTATGGATGTTTTTCATGCCACAATATTGATGGATATGAAAATGAAAAGCCAATAGGAACCGCGTTGACATCAGAAGGGTCAAAATCTGTGGATAAATTAGATTTCGGTCATATACATGATATTGACCATTTAAATTATTCATGGTTTGAGCAGAAGCTTGCAAGTCCAAGGATTTTTGATAGACATAAAATTATAGCCAAAGAAGCAAAACTCCGTATGCCAAATTTTTACCTTAAACCAGAAGAAATAGAGGCGGTGGTAACAGCCTTGCTCTCATTCAATGATGACAAGGTAGACGAAACAAAACAAGCCAGCTTTTATCAGAAAGATCATTCTGTTTTTGAAGGATATAAATTATTGAATCAATATAATTGCAAAGGATGTCATATAATTGATGGGTCCGGAGGGCAAATTGCAGATGTCATCGGTGTTCCAGAATTTTCACCTCCAAATCTTAATACAGAGGGGGAAAAAGTTCAGCCCTCATGGTTATTTAAATTTTTAAAAGAACCTACCTTAGTTAGACCTAATCTTCAGGTACGAATGCCTAAATTTGATATGAGTGACGGTGACTGGAATTCCATTATTGCTGCATTCCAGGATTTAGATAACAATGATTTGGTTTTTGAATCGGATTACCACGTGAACACCAAATCAGATAAATATAAGGCCGGGGAAAAATTACAGGAATTAGGTGTGTGTTCTAATTGCCATTTTTATGGTACGACATTTCCTAAACAAAATGCAGAAACTTGGGCGCCAAACCTCGCCCTCTCCAAGGAAAGACTTCGACCCGAATGGGTTGTTAAATGGTTGGATGATCCCCAAGCAGTAATGCCAGGGACAAAAATGCCTGCACCATATATACCTACAAAAGAAGAAATAGATATGCCGGATTCAAGATCTGTCTGGGGAAAAGAGTTGCTGTCTCTAAAGGGAGATAGAAAAATTATGCTGGAAGGATTAAGAGATTATAACCTATCTATATCAGGGAAAAAAGATATATCAAAAGAAATCAAAGCCTATTTTGATAAAAATGGTTATGACTTTGGCGAAGAAGAAGGGGATGAGGATGATTGGGATGATGATGACTGGTAGAGTCCTGAGTTTCTCCTAATTTATTTATCTATATTTCTCCAGGTAGAAGATGAAACCAAGATGGTACTGTCTTCCTTTGAAAATATCTTCATTGACTTATAATTCATATCCCTTTTCTCATTGAATGTTCTATGTTTGTTATCACAATAAGGAAGAGAATTACTTTTTCCGCAGGTACAGAAACTATATTTTTTATTTGCTTTTAATTTAATTTCAATTGAGTTTTTTAGTTTGTCCATTAATTAATTCCTTAAAATATTTTAGGTTTTAATTATTGAAAAATATAAAGTATTTAATGGGAAATGAAAAAATAAATATAAGCATTACATGGGTTGTCAGAGTCCTATGGATGTTATCGTTTGTTTTACTATTGTTTATTAAAAACTTTTCATCCACGTGGAAGTGGTCATACATTGGGTTTATTATATTATTAACCATCGTTACCATTTTCAGAATAAAAGAATCACAGAAAATTTGGTATCAAGAAAGTGACAATGATGATTAGCTGACATTCTTAATGAAAAGAGGGAAGACCTCATCTCATTTATTCAACAATATTTTTCTTTTTATTTCTTTTTCTTTGGACGGATAAATGTATGATCTAAAGTAGAAACCGCAACAGTATCGCTATCTTTTCCTATGATAACTTTGTGTTTGCCAACACCGCCCATACCTTTTGCTTTTTCATGCCAAAATACAACTTCATATTCCCCAGGAGGGATACCCGTAATTTCATATTGGCCATTCGTATCACTAACCGAAAAATAAGGATGATCAAGCACGGATGTCCAAGCTTTCATCCAAGGATGGACATCGCATTTAATATAAAAGGGGTCTTCAGTCTTATTGAAAGATACTATTTTTTCCTTAACTACCTTTGGCATGGCAAAATTGAACTGTTTGTTCTCCTTTGGCATAGAGTGAATGTTATGCATGGTTGGATCACTGTTTTTAATTAACAATTCTTGGTTTTTTAGCAGCCCAAAAACATGAGGTGAATAAACGCATCCTTTTTGGTCAAGGACTACCGATTCCTTTGGTGTTCCTCCATCATAAGAAACATCTTGTAAACTAACCAATACATTTGCAAGCTGTCCATCACTATTCACTATAAAACTTTCAGCATATACCTTATCCCTATGAGCTGAACTGCAGACCGGGTCTGCAGCCATTTTCAAGGACTTTTTCTTTGGCGGTTTACCAGAATAGGATACTGTCCCTGTTAAATTACCAGCTGTAACGAACGATGAGATTAAAATGACTAATAAAATTAAGTTTATCTTTTTCGAAAAGAAGTACATTATATTTCCTTTAATTAATGAATAAATTACTGACACTAAATTAAAGTTACTCTATAAATTTACTCTGCTCCAAATGGTACTTATTTGGAGAATAATGATATCATCACTTTCATAATATTTTGTTCACTATTTAAATATAATAATTAGAAAAAATTCGCTATGTTTTATTTAATCATACTTTCATATTTAATGGTAGGGGTAAGTACAATTTTGTTATTTCTGACAGGATTTCAAGGCCTAGCTCGAACAAATATCTCGGGGATAACACATCCATTGTTGGGACTATTGACTGTTTTAATATTTACATTTACTGAGACCTTTACACTCACTTTTATTTCAGCTTTTATTAAATCAGTGAAGCAAAATTTAGAGAAAGGTATATCTAGTGATTTAACCCAATCACGAAGAAGGGTTTATAGCCATGGTATGTTATCCATTTTATGGATAACCTCCGTATTCTTATTAGGTGGTGCAGTGGATACAAATCTCCTTCCTTCCTTTTTTCATGGAATGATATTTTTGTTAGGTTTTGTTCATTATTTTTATTTGATGAAATTGCAACATACTGTAATGGGAGATTGTCTATTAACCATGGGTGAAATGAAAGTATCAGAGGATTCATATAATAACAATTAGAAGTAAATTTACCAATGTATTATCTTGCGAAATGCTTGGAATTGATTGGTTTGAGTTTCATTGGTGGGGGAATGGTACAAAACTTCCCCAAATTAATGAATCCTAAATGGCTTTTGGTTGGAGGTGTATTTTTTGCAGCAGGGTGGGTTATAGAAAAATATATATTGAAATAATAAGGGATTGAACATGAAGCATGCTAAGGCATATAATCATTTAAAGGGGATTCCTGAGTTACCGGAAAAACCAAATATTAAGAAAAAACGCCCCAAACTTATGGCGGTTGTTGATGAAGACAATTGTACTGGATGCTATACCTGTGTTCCTTTTTGCCCTGTGGATTGTATAGAACCTGTACAAATAGATAAGTATGATATTCCCATTCCACCTGTTCAGATTCGGTTTGATGAATGTACTGGATGTCAGGTCTGTGCCAGAGTCTGTACAAAATTGACATGGGATGCTATCAGGATGCTTCCAATTGATGTTTTTGAAGACCGATATATGATGGAAATTTCCTAATATTGCAACCCATTATTAATTATCAGGAAAACAAAGCCCTTAGCTTAAATTTTAGTAGAATTTCATCATGAAATTTCTGATTGCAGTAGGAAGCGAAAAATATTCCGCGCCAACCCTGCAAGTAGGAATGAACGTTGCATCTGCATTTAATGCATCTGTAACTGTAGTTAAAGTTGAGCCTCAGATTAGTGAACATTCTGCGTCTCACGTTAAGCTTGCCCAGGAACGAATGGGTGAATGGGATTTTGATAGCCCGGGAGTAGACGTATTAGAATGGGCATTTAATTATTTTGCTGAGCATCATTATATCACACCATCTACAGTTGAAACTGGGTTTCCTAAAACCACACTGATTGAAAAGGGGGAAAATAGGGCAGAAGTATATTTACAGGGGACTACAGGTTCTGATGTTAGTCTTATTTTGAGGAATGGGGATACAATTTCAGAACTCAGGGATGAGGTATCAATCGGACAGTTTGATGTAACCATTATTGGTGGCAGTCAAAAACGTAGAATGGCCCACGATTTAATTCAATATTTAGACAGTTCTATATTTGTTGTAAATCAGTATGACCAAAATAAATCCTATAAATTGTTGATTGCGGTAGATGATTCGCTACATACTGAAAAAGCGGTAAAATATGGAGTTCGAGTATCTCAGGCATTTGATGTGAATGTTGACTTGGTTACTGTTTCCAAGACTGGGTCATTTAATTCAGGATATCGGAATGCTGCCAATCGAGCTGAAAAATTAATGAGGAGAATGGGGATTCAATATGAAACTCACTTATTAAAAGGAAACCCCATTGATGTCATAAAAAAAACTGCTGGAGATGACCACATAATTGTCATGGGTGCTTCAACTAAAAATCCATTGGTTAAATTTTTTACAGGGAGCAAACCCCTGAAGATCATGGAAAATTGTCCCTGCCCTGTCCTAATCGTTAAATAAAAAACATAGTACTGGTTTGTTAAGAAACATCATTTTTTGGGTCACTCAGAAACGGTGGTTTCTGTTTGCAGTTCTGACTGGTTCGATTCTTTATTTTCTTGAAACTCCTGAAGGACTCTCCCTCGAAGGATATAGAACATTGATTATCGTGATAATGGCAATTATCCTGATTATTTCCGAACCAATTCCCCTTCCTGGGGTTGCAATCATGATGCTGTTCTTGCAGGTTTTACTGGGAATTGATGAACCTAATAATGTGGCAAAGTCCTTTATGAATGATGCCGTTTTTTTTATTATGGGATCATTAATGTTGGCTGTTGCTATTGTGAGTCAAGGGTTGGACTCCCGTCTTGCATTGGGAATCATTAAATTAACGGGAAATAAAACCTGGCGTATTGTATTTGGATTTGTAAGTATATCAGCATTTTTATCATCTTTTATCGGTGAACATACCGTTACAGCTATGATGATGCCGGTTGGACTGACTCTGATTTATAACACCAGTACGGATCGAGCCGTAACAAAAAATCTTGCTGCATTGATTTTATTTTCAATCGCCTATGGTAGTGCAATGGGATCTATTGGTACACCTTCAGGTGGGGGACGGAATGTGATCATGATTGAATACTGGCAGGAATTTGGGCTTGCAGATATCACATATCTGGGTTGGATGAAATATGCCTATCCAATGCTCTTATTTGAAATCCCTATTGCTGTAACCATTCTATGGTTCACATTTAAACCCAAACAAAAAGTTCTGGACTCGGCCGTTAGAAAATTGAAAATTCAAGTAGCGAAGAAAGGGCCGATGACCGGTCAGGATTTAACAACAATCATTGTCTTTTTTCTCGTGTTTTTAGGATGGGTGTTTCTCAGCAATAAAATTGGTCTGGGAATAATTGCCCTAATGGGTGTGTTTCTCTATCTCGTCTTGGGATTGATTCGCTGGTCAGATTTGAACCGGAATACAAATTGGGGAGTTATCCTACTTTTTGGAGCAGCAATTTCTATTGGTCTTCAGATGAAAGAGACTGGAGCAGCGCTTTGGATTGCGAATTCAGTTATTGATCTATTGAAATTAATTAGTGAAGATATTTCTGTTTTACGGTGGGTTGTAGCTGTCTTATTGACAGGAACATTGACCAACTTGCTCAGTAATTCGGCGACCATTGCGGTCATTGGTCCAATCGTTTTAAACATGGGGGGTGATCCACTTATTATGGGATTTTCTACTGCTATCGCATCGGCATTTGCTTATTTGACCGTTGTTGCTTCGCCGACTTGCATGATTATACACAGTAGCGGATTAGTGAAACAGTCGGACTATATGAAAGCAGGATGGAAAATGTTCATCATGTCCATTATTGTTCTTTTCATTATGTCAAAAATATGGACCTTTTAGTGGATGTATTTATCCTTATTCTTCAAAAATGTCCGTTCACAAAAATTTATTAGATTTGTAAATATCCAACTGTAACCACTTCTGATTCTTCCCAAATAAAAAAAGGACTAAATTATGTCAAAAAAAACATCAAGTATTAAACCTACAATAGGAGCCTATCAAAGAGCTGTAGAGAACCTTGGACTTAAACAAAATATTGCACAGGCTTTAGAGATGCCAGATAGGGAACTCACAGTGGAGGTACACTTCAGAAGAGACAATGGCGAGTCTGAAAGTTTGTTAGGGTTCCGAGTTCAACATAATAATACTCGGGGTCCTTTTAAGGGAGGGATTCGTTATCACCCTCATGTTGATCTTGCAGAAGTACGATCCTTGGCAACTTTGATGACCTGGAAAACAGCGCTACTGGATATTCCATTTGGTGGGGGGAAGGGTGGGATATCAATCAATCCAGGAGAATATAGTGTTTACGAGTTAGAAAGATTATCAAGAAAATTTTTTCGATCAATTGATCCTTTGATCGGTCCGAATATTGATATTCCAGCTCCGGATGTTAATACAAACTCACAGGTGATGGGATGGTTCATGGATGAATACAGCCAGCTACATGGCTATACACCTGCAATCGTAACCGGGAAACCTCTTGAGCTTGGTGGGTCAGAAGGTAGAGAACATGCCACTGGAAAAGGAACTGCAATCACGGTGAGAGAGATCGCTAATAAATTGGATATCAATATGGATGGGGCCACCGTGGTTATTCAGGGATTCGGCAATGTGGGCTCTTTTACAGCCAAATTTCTTAATGAATATGGGTGTAAGATTATCGCAGTGAGTGATATCACCGGTGGTATTTATGAACCGGATGGGCTTGAGATTTCAAGCCTATTTGATTATAATAAAAAAAATAGAACTATTGATGGGTGTAAACAAGGAAAGAAAATAACAAATGATAAATTATTAGCTCTGGATTGTGATTTTTTAATTCCTGCAGCTTTAGGCAGTGCAATCAATAAAAATAATGTTGATACTTTGAATTGTAAGGTTGTCATAGAAGCAGCAAATGGACCGGTAACACCAATAGCTGCTGAAGTACTTTGGAAAAAGAATGTTCCAATTGTACCTGATATCCTAACAAACGCTGGCGGTGTCACAGTGTCTTATTTTGAGTGGGTTCAGAATCTGCAGCAATTCAAATGGGAAATGGAAGAAGTAGATACTAAACTTGAGACTAAAATGGTCAAGGCTTTTAATGAGGTTTATGCAATGAAAGTTGAAAAAAAAGCTCCCATGCGCATTGCATCTTTTATGGTCGCAATTGATAGAGTATCGCGATCATTTACTTTAAGAGGGGCGTAATGTGTATAATATATTAAATCTTCAACTTTATAATTGACAATTTAGATTAAGGATAGTACCAGAACATATTATAAATCTGCCTATATTTGATTTTGTCTTTTTTGCTATAAGTATTGCAGTATTGACAGATTCTCCATAAATATCCTTATTTTCTTGAATTTTATAAATAGTGATTTAATACCAGCTAACTATATAAAACTAACCAAATCAGGCAACCCAATCGTTAGAGAAATTTGTATCATGGTTTTTTAATATATTTATTAACAATCAATATTATTTTGGGAATTCCGAAATGATTGAGGTGATGGAAGCAGTTAATCTTTCCGCATAAGGTATATGAATAAATTCATTAGGACCATGAGCATTGGACTGAGGTCCTAAAACTCCTGTAATCACAAATTGTGCTTCAGGAAATGCCTCACCCAGCATTGCCATGAAAGGAATAGTTCCACCCTCACCCATGCATAAAGCATTTTTTCCATACACAATTTTTGATGCTGTTTGAACTGCATTTTCTAACCAAGGTTGAAGTGGTGGTGAATTCCATCCTGAAGCTGGCTCCTCAAATTTCAGACTCACCTTTGCTCCATAAGGTGAATCTGATAATAAAAGATTCTCGAGTAATAATTGAGCTTTTTCAGCTTTCAGGGTTGGAGGAAGACGTAGAGATAGTTTAAGAGCAGTATATGGACGAAGAACATTTCCCGAGTCTTCAATACTCGGGAGGCCATCTGCTCCGGTCACACTGAGCATGGACCGCCATGTATTGTTTAGCAATAACTCTACTGGATCTTGCAAGACAGGGTAACTGTCTTTTACCCATGGGAAAGCATCAACAAATTCGTCTCCTAAAACGGATATGGTTTCTTTTGCTTGTGTTAGTCTCTCTTGAGGGATATCTACTGAGAAACTATCCAGTTTTGTCATTCCAGTATTTTCATCTTCAATTCTTGATAATAGCTGCCGGGCAATGCGAAATGATGACGGTACAATTCCGCTTCCTCCTCCTGAGTGGATACCTTCATTAAGAATATCGACTCTGAGAGTACATCCGATGAGTCCTCTCAAAGAGGTTGTAAGCCAAAACTGTTCATAATTTCCTGCTCCCGAATCAAGACAGATAACTAGATCCGGTGAGCCAATTAATTGTTTTTGTTCTTTAACATAAAAAGGAAGGTCCGGTGAACCACTTTCTTCACAAAATTCTATGAGTATGACGGTTCGAGGGTGAGGAATATTTAATTTTTTTAATGCTTTCAATGAACAGACTGAAGCAAAAATAGCATATCCATCATCAGCTCCTCCTCGCCCATATAATTTATCACCATCTAAAATTGGTGTCCATGGGCCCAATCCTTTTTTCCATCCTGTCATTTCAGGTTGTTTATCCAAATGACCATACATAAGAATATCTCCAGGAGTATTACCAGGAATCTCCAAAAGAATCAGGGGAGTTCTGTTTTCACTTTGAAATGAATGTATGTTCCAATCCTCTTCAGCATGAAAATTTACCCAATTCATGGCAAGATTAAGCACTTCTTCCATATGTCCGTTTTGTTTCCAGTTGGAATCAAAGGCAGGCGATTTATTAGGAATTTTTATATATTCAACCAGTTGAGGGACAATTTCCTCCTGCCAGAATTGGTGGATAAATGGATTTATTTCAGTCATTTTCACGAAGGATTTTATATTTTAGAAGTAAAATCTAAACATATCTTTGTGAGAGAAAAAGATGTTACTTTAATAAACTTCATATCGGTTTTTCTAGGCAGGCACTTACATACGAAAGCGTTCCATTTTTGAAAGAGTTATGTATCTTGCTTCCTTTTACACCTGCATAAGATTCAAATGCCTTTCGGAAAAATCCCGGAACGGATTTTTGAATTGCATTTTTCCGTTCTGTTGACATTTTGATCAAGGCTTCAATAATATTTTTTGTGATATCTTGATGTTGTATTATTCTTAGTCCTGAATTATTAAATAGAACAAATAGGTCCTCCAGTGCTGATGTTTCCCTCAGATCACAGAAAAGGAAAACCCCTCCCGGTTTTAATATTCGGAACGTTTCTCCAAGAAATGATTGCATTGAACCATAGCAATGAGAAGACTCAACGTTAATCACCGCATCAAATTGTTCATTATCAAACGGTATATTTTCAGAATCTCCAACTGCAAAATTCATATTATCAATATTGTAAATTGAATTACATAATTCCACTGCAGTTTTTGAAATATCAATTCCCGTCATGTGTGCAGGATGTAGATTCTGTGCGATATATGCTGCTCCGCCACCCCGTCCAGAGCCCACTTCCAAGACAGATTTACCTTTTAAGTTTACTAGTGTAGCAATATGATGATATAGTTGAATTGGGAAACGTTCTTTTTCATCTGAGGAGGTCAATTCAGGATGAAACCCATCTTTATCGTATCCATAATTCATAAATCGAAATTCTGGATTTGGTGCCTTCAAAGCGAAAATCGTATACCATTTGTTCCAGAACCATCGTTTTGTTTTGGGTGAAATTGTTATTAAAAAGTAAAAAATTCTATGAATCATTATTTGAAATATATTTTATGAAAT
>DASCRE010000056.1:0-18480 GCA_034408645.1 Fidelibacterota bacterium
GGTATTCCATCAACATAATAATTTGAGATAGGCCAAAATAATTTTGTTGGGAAATAGTCCTCAGTGTGAAAAGGGAAATCGAGGACAATATGAAACGGCCAGGCAAGCATAGCAAAGGCAATGTCCTTTCTGTAAAGCAAAACAATACCAATAACAATTGAAGCTGATATAAAACTGTGGGAGATATTATAATTAATAAAAACCCATGACGGAATGGTTTCAAGAGGAGGAGGTTCTGAAGGAATTTCCCCAGTGAAAAATTTTTGGATGAATAAAATTCCAAATGAAAACAAATCTGGGAAGGCCCCAAAAAATAATGCAAGCCATGGCAATCTACGATGGCCAAACAATGCTTTCCCCCAGAGCGCGTGGCTGAGCGTATCCAATTAAGTTTTCAGTGCGCTTATATTTTTATAGAAATCCAGAGATTCAGGATTGGCAAGTGCATCACGGTTGGACACATCCGCACCAGAAATAATTTTTCTTACTGCAATCTCTACTTTTTTTCCGCTGATGGTATAGGGGATATCTTTTGTCTCAATGATTTTAGCGGGAACGTGACGTGGAGAACAATTTTTCCGAATTGCATCTGAAATAGATTGTGTTAATTTTTTTGAGAGTGATATTCCTTTCTCAAGTTTGACAAATAGGATGACTCGTTCATCACCCTCCCAGTCCTGCCCCA
This sequence comes from Fidelibacterota bacterium, assembly GCA_034408645.1. GTDB lineage: Bacteria > Fidelibacterota > Marinisomatia > Marinisomatales > AB-629-J13 > AB-629-J13. The sequence continues at coordinate 686 of DASCRE010000056.1, forward strand.
CAACAAGGCTGTCGGATATTTCAGAAAAGCCCTCCACTATTCTATAGATTTCAGCTGTCCCTATTCGAACACCCCCAGGGTTAAGGGTCGCATCGCTTCGGCCAAAAATTTTCACACCCCCATGGTCGTTTACCGTGATATAGTCTCCATGACTCCAGATGCCCGGATAAACATCAAAATAGGCATCATGATATTTTTCTCCGTTAGAATCGTTCCAGAAATAAACGGGCATGGATGGGAATGCTTTTTTACACACCAATTCTCCTTTACGGTTTAGCAGTGACCTCCCATTTTCATCAAAGGAGTCCACTGCCATACCCAATCCTCGACATTGAAGTTCTCCACGATATACAGGTAGAGTAGGGTTTCCCAGTGCAAAACAAGAGATAATATCTGTACCTCCGGAAATAGAAGAAAGTTGCACATCAGTTTTAACACTGCGATAGATATAATCAAAATTTTCTTCAACAAGAGGTGAACCAGTGGATAGAATAATCTTGAGGTTTGAGAGGTTAAATCGATTATTTGGTCTCACTCCGGCATTCTCACAGGCAGCAATAAATTTTGCGCTGGTACCAAAAATGGTAATTCCCAGTTCCTCTGTCAATTCCCACATCGCCTCAGAATTTGGATAAAATGGCGACCCATCATATAACACAACGGTTGCACCTACAGCCAGGGATGATACCAGCCAGTTCCACATCATCCACCCGCAGGTAGTAAAATAAAAGATAGTATCTTCTCTTGTTAAATTAGTATGAAGACAGAGTTCTTTCATATGTTGTATAAGGGTACCACCGGCAGAGTGTACAATTGATTTGGGGAGCCCAGTTGTGCCCGAAGAATACATAATGTAGAGGGGATGATCGAAGGGGAGCTGTTTAAATTCTATGGTGTCTGCATTCTCCCTGGAAATAAATTCATTATACAATACTGCATTTGATAACGATGAAATGTCAGGACTTTTATTTGTGTAAGGAATGATAACTACCTTTTCAACAGAGGGCAACTGTTCTAATATCCCATTAAGTTTTTTTAGACAGTCAAAATGTTTTCCATTATAGAAATATCCGTCAGCGGCAAAGAGCACCTTTGGCTCAATTTGAGAAAACCGATCTAGTACACCTTTAATACCAAAATCAGGAGAGGAAGAGCTCCAAAGAGCGCCGATGGATGCCGCAGCAAGCATAGCAATGACAGCTTCAGGGATATTGGGAATAAATCCTGCAACTCTGTCTCCCGAAATAACACCTGCTGATTTGAGAGCTGAAGATGTTTGAGCCACCAAGCTGAACAAATCTTTGTAGGACAGAGTACGTTCTAATTTATCTTCTCCTCTAAAAACAAGGGCAGGCCTATCATCTCTGAATTGGAGTAAGTTTTCAGCAAAATTCAAACGGGCAGACGAAAACCATTTTTCTCCCGGCATCGAGGTAATATCATCCACGACTTGAGAATAGGGGGAAGAGTGTATGATGCCAAAGTATTTCCAAATATCATCCCAAAATAGTTGTGGATTTTCAATGGACCATGAATATAAATCATCGTATCCTTCTAACTGGGTATTATGTTTTGCATTAACGTTTAGCAAAAAATCCCACATTTGTGATGAGAGGATGTGTTCTTTTTTTGGTGACCAGATGATTTTTCCCATGATTCTATCTATATTGAAGCACAAAGGTACAAGATTTGAAACTTAAAAGTCTCCTTTCAATTCTAAAATATTGTGATAAATGAATCAAATGGTAAGTGAATCATGATGGTCAGCCGATTTAATTTCCCTATCTTTCAGATAGATAAATTAATAAAATGAAAATTGCATTTCTTACATCCGGCGGGCTAGCTCCCTGTCTTTCTGCGTCTATTGCGGCACTTTTAGAGTCCTACAAAATGGAAAATATATCTGCTGAATTTTCAGGTTATTTGAATGGCTATCAGGGACTGCTAAAAGGAAAATCATATGAGTTTCCATCACAAATCACAAAAAATGTGGGTATGCTTTTTTCCTTTGGTGGGAGTATTATTGGGAACAGCCGTGTAAAATTAACTAATGCGGAAGACTGTGAAAAAAGGGGACTCATTTTTCCAGGAGAAAAACCCCTTGAAAAAGCTGCGAAGCAACTGATGAAAGATAAGATTAGTATTTTGCACACTATTGGCGGCGATGATACAAACACAATGGCAGCAGAGCTGTCTCACTATTTATATGAGATAGGATATGATCTTACTGTAGTGGGGCTTCCAAAAACGGTGGACAATGATATTGTTCCAATCGTTCAATCTTTGGGAGCGGATACGGCAGCAGAACAAGGTGCACTATTTTTTGAAAATATTGTGAACGAAAATACATCTAGCCCACGGCAGTTAATTATACATGAGGTTATGGGACGCCACAGCGGATGGCTTACCGCTGCAACAGCAAAAAAATATAGAGATCGACTTGCCTACTGGTCGTTTGACAGTGATCTACTATTGAATTGTGAGAACTGGGATATTGATGCGATTTTTATTCCTGAGCTATCTATAGATATCGAAAAAGAAGGTCAAAGGTTGCTGGATAAAATGAATAAAAAGGATTGTGTAAATATTTTCTTAAGTGAGGGTGCCTGTGTGAATGAAATTGTTGGAGAGATGAAAAGAAAGAATGAGGAGATAAAACAAGATGCCTTTGGACACATTCGGTTAGATGACATCAATCCAGGACAGTGGTTTGCGAGACAATTTTCAAAAATAATTAATGCAGAAAAAACCTTAGTTCAAAAGAGCGGGTATTTTTCTCGATCCGCAGCTCCAAATGAAAAAGATATTCAATTAATTAAGGAGTCGGCGTCCAAGGCTGTCCAGTGCGCCCTCGAGAGAAAATCCGGTGTTGTGGGGATGGATGAGAAGAACAATGGCATATTATCTCTCATTGAGTTTAAACGCATAAAAGGCGGCAGGGCATTTGATTCTCAAACACAGTGGTTTCAAAAGATGCTCTGCGAAATTGGACAGGTATCCTGAAATAGTGCCCCGGCTTAAAAAATTAGCTCCCTATTTTCTGCGAGCAACAGAGCAGGCGGCCATTGCTTGTGGAAAGTTGAGGGGATGTGGGGACAAAAACAAAGCTGATGATGCAGCGGTAAAAGCTATGCGTAAAGCCTTTGATTCAATTCCCGTTCATGCACGGGTGGCAATTGGAGAAGGAGAGATGGATCAAGCTCCAATGTTATATATAGGGGAAGAACTGGGGAAAGATCTTCTTGATTTATCTCTACCACAAGTAGATATTGCTGTAGATCCCCTAGAATGTACTTCCCACTGTGCTTTTGATCTCCCAAATTCCATTTGTGTTTTGGCAGTTGCACCACGGGGAACTTTATTCCATGGGCTAGAGTGTTACATGGATAAAATTGCTGGACCTCCTGCCCTCAAAAACAAGATATCACTAGAAATATCTGTCGAAGAAAATATCAGGTCGGCATCTGAAACTCTGAAAAAACCAGTTAAGAAATTGAAAGTTATCATTCTTGATCGTCCGAGAAATGAGAGTAAAATTAACACCATGCGGCAGTTAGGTGTCAATATGGAATTAATTCAAAATGGTGATATTGTTGGAGCAATGCGGGCGGTAGACGGAGACGCAGATCTCCTTTTGGGTATTGGCTCTGCTCCGGAGGGTGTCATCACAGCAGCAGCGGTCAAAGGACTAAATGGAGTATTTGAAGGAAAATTATATTTTCACGATCAAACCTATCAAGATCGAGCAGAAGAAATACTTCAAAATGATGCCCATAAAATTTGGAATATGGACACCTTGTGCTCATCTAATAATGCACTGTTCATTGCTACAGGTGTGTGTGATGGATGGCTTCCTGGTGTTCAATATAACAGTGAAGAGATCAAAACATGGAGCAGAATTATTTATGTTGAAACGGGGGAGGTCAAAACCATTGAAACAATTCATAATTAATATAAGGAATAAATAAATAAATGAACCACTCAATTTTAGCTGATACGGCTCATTCCATCGTCGCTGATGGAAAAGGAATTTTGGCCGCAGACGAAAGTACACCAACCATTAAAAAACGATTTGATTCCATACAGGCAGAGAGCAGTGAAAGTTCCAGGAATAAATACCGAGATATGTTATTTACAAGTCCCGAAGCGGGAAATTATATCAGCGGTGTTATTCTTTATGATGAAACGATTCGCCAATCAAGTGTTTCTGATAGAATACCATTTCCAGATTTACTTTCAGATAAAGGAATTTTTCCTGGGATTAAAGTTGATATGGGAGCAAAACCGTTGGCAGGTTTTAAGAATGAATTGATTACAGAGGGCTTAGATGGATTACGGAATCGTTTGGCTGAATATAAAGATCTTGGTGCGAAGTTCGCAAAATGGAGAGCTGTCATCACTATTGGTGAGGATATTCCATCTGCCACATGTATGTATGTCAATGCCCATGCCCTGGCGCGATATGCCGCTCTGTGTCAGGAAGCGGACATCGTTCCCATCGTTGAGCCTGAAGTGTTAATGAATGGAGATCACGATATAGATACCTGCTTTGAGGTAACAGAAGAAACCCTGAAAATCGTATTTCAAGAATTGTATGATCAAGGGGTATTCCTAGAAGGAATCATATTAAAACCAAATATGATCTTATCCGCTTTGGATTGCGATGTACAGTCTTCGGTAGAAGATGTAGCGCAAGCCACTGTTGAGTGTTTTTTGAGAACAGTTCCGGCTGCGGTCCCTGGAATTTGCTTTTTATCTGGAGGACAGAGTGATATATTAGCGACACAACACTTAAATGCAATGAACCAGTTAAACAGTAATCTGCCATGGAAACTGAGTTTTTCCTATGGAAGGGCTCTACAGGCATCTGCTCTAAAAGCTTGGAGCGGAAAGGATGAAAATTTACAAGCTGGACAAAATGCTTTCTTAAAAAGAGCAAAATTAAATTGTGCTGCAGCTTTAGGAAAATATTCTGATGATATGGAGAATGAAATCTAAATACGTTTAATGGACCGATTGATTAAGACCAGAACCCCTGAGCTGAGCAGCCCTGGATAAAACGGCTCTATCTCCATTGGATAATGTCCGGAAAAATGTCCATATAAAAACCAAAATATTGCAACAACGACCGGCAAAATTATCGTTGGAATTATTCCACGACTATTTAAGTTGATTTGTGTAAATGTCATTAAAAATGGCAGGAGGATTCCAGGTACAATTATAGACCCAATAACATACCAGAGTTGTACGACAGAAGGGATACTTAGGGCTAGTAACACAGCGATAAAGGCCATAACAATCAACCCTTTTCGGATATATTGAGTTTCATTCCCTTGTTCATCTTTTTTCTGAATTCTTAATAAAATATCCCTGCCAAAAGTAATGGCAGAGATCAGCCCATTAGAATCAATGGTAGACATGATGGTAGAAAATAATCCTATCAGAAATATACCGTAAACAAAAGGTGGGAGAATATTAAAAGCCAGTTCTGGATAGGCCATTGCAGCTTCTTTATGGGGGAACAGTGCTACAGCATAGAGAGCTGTTGTGACTGTAAGAATATCGAAAATGAACCAAAAGCAAATTGAGATTAGAATTCCTTTTTTTGCCGTTTCAGGAGAGCAGGATGCTGCTGTGCGTTGGTAAAATCCGGGATCAATAAATGTCCACATAGCAATAAAAAACCAGACAAGGATATACTGGCCCGAGTTGCCACCGGTAGGATCAAAATATCGTTCTGGTAAAGCTGATTTAAGTGAAAGCGGAGCATCATTTAAATTCCAAGCAAAAACAAGCAATAAAATAAATCCTGCGAACATAGAAACAAATTGAAGGATATCCGTTCGCACAACAGATCGAAATCCGCCATGCCAAATATAAACAAGGCTTAATGCTGTAGAAATAAGGATTGCTGATTCCAATGACCAACCAATGGTATGTCTTAGCAGTATCCCAAGACTTAAAATGTATGGTGCAGGAGAAGCAAGAATTAGGATTAGAACAGCGCTGACGATTCCAGCATTGTGACCAAAATGATGCATAAAATGATCAGGTATAGATCGATGAGGAAGATCACGAATTTTAGGAGCTAAAAAAAATGCAAACACTAACCCAAACACATAATATGGAAGTGCAAAAATAAACCAGGTTTGGATACCATAATTATACGTGTTTTCACCTACACCTAAAATACCACCATACCAAGTGGCGACCAAAGTGGCAACGAGTCCAGGCAGGCTTAGCTTCCGTCCTGCTAGGATGAAGTCTTTGTCATTATCTTTTCTTGATGATTTATAAAAACCAAGCGAAAGCAAAAGCGCCACATATATGCCAATGGCTAACCAATCTAAATAATGCATATTTGGGTTAATGAAAATGATTGATAAACAGCCAAATTGGTTCCGTTGTTTCTATCGTAAACTTGTCACTGATTGCTTCATTACTGATACCACTGCAGGAGGGAGGAAGTGGCTCACTGTTCAATTCATATTTTAAACCAACAGTTGAAATAGAATGTACCTGTTCAATTGAAACAATAGAGATTTGTTGCCCTTTCAAAGATGAGAATGTTCTTTTACCTTTGAAGCTATAGATTATAGCGTGGTCTGAAAAAAAAATCATTTTTAATTTTTTTGAGAATTCAGCTAACAAATGCAGATTGCCTAAACTGTGATCTTCCCGCTTTCCTGTAGCACCCAGAACCGTTACATCTTTCAAATCATTTACAATGCACCAATCCAGTGTTTTTTGGAGATCTGTTTTATTTTGATCTGGAGCTATGGACCATACACCTTTGAAATCATCTTTATTGAGTTTTGTAGAATCCATGTCCCCAATGATTACATCGGGAGTACGTTCGTGTGCCAGCAGTTTGTCAGCACTTCCGTCTGTGCATATTATAGTTCCAGCATTATTTAATTTCTGAATCGAGAGGCTGTGAGATGGAAATTTTCCATTCACAAGGATGACCACAGGATTGGGGAATGAAACATTTTCCATTAAATAGATATAAAAATTGAATTTAATTGATACAAAATTTACCTAATAGATGTGACGAGTTTTATTAAAAACTGCTATGATTGTTTTAATAAATATTATTAATATGGAAACGATATATACGGTTATCGTTTCCATTGTGACTTTATTGTGAATACACAGAACACCCACTTGTTAGAAGCAGGTTTTGAGGAGATCATCAACACAGGCGTTCGTTCTTTTACGATTGATTCCTTTTCGAAGCGTCTGCATATCAGTAAAAAGACCATCTACAAATTTTTTCCCTCCAAGGAAAAACTGATTCGTGGAATCATAAATTTTGCATTTAACCAGATCAATTCTGTTTTTGAAAAAGTTCAGGAGACAGAAGAAAATCCCGCTGTTCAGTACATCAAGATCATGGAAATGATCTCAAAATTTTCTGGTAGAACTCCTGTAAATAAATTGATTGAACTGAAAGTCTATTACCCTGAAATATGGAAAGAGGTGGAAGCCTTTCGTTTGAGCCATCAGGATGATTTTTATTCAATATTAAAGAACGCCCAAGATCAGGGTTTGGCTAGAGATGATATTGATATGAAAGCAGCTTCGATTATATATATCAATGTGATTAACTCCACATTTCAACCGGAATTTTTCATCAAGAATGATTTAGCTGTTAGAGAAACGATCAGGGGATTTGTGAAAGTAGTTGCCCGTGGAATATTTACACCTAAAGGTCTAAAGTCAATCCGAAAATATCATGACCAAAACAAAATTTAATTACTCTCACCATCCTATTCGTAGGTTTTTGATCCGTCAAAGTCTTGATCATCCAAAGCGGACGATTATCTTATCCATTATCTTTACAATATTAATGGCCTCGGGATTGAGATTTTTTACAATTGATGACGATATGCTGAAAATGATGCCTGAATCCCTAGAATCAAGAATATCATGGAACAATATACAGGAAGAATTTGGCAGTACAGAGGTGATTTTTATTGCCTTTGGTCATGAAGGTGAAAAAATTTTTCAACCTGACGCCTTGGCAACATTATGGGATCTATCAGAAGCATTAAATGTATCAAATTGGGTAGATGAAGTGACTTCTATATCCACATCTTCACGAATGGATAATGTTGACGGTTTTATGGAAATCGATGATCTTCAATTATATCGTAATCTGACATATAATGAGGTAAATGATATTCAGTTATATCTGGATAAAAATGAAAAAATTAAAAAACAATTGGTAAGTAGAAACGGTGATTATTTGGTTGCTATTGTGCAGCCATTTGACAGCATTGAACTTGTGAATTTTGTCGCTGAAATAAAGTCAATCGCTGATACCATTTTACAGGATTATGATATACATTACGGTGGCCAAGCCTATTTCACAGGCATTATGCCGCCAATGATCCGCGAAGATGTTAAAGGTCTTATGCTGGCTGGAATGACCATTTTGGTCATTATATTATTATTAAACTTACGAAGTGTCTCAGCTGTTGGAATGGTGATCACAGTGATCATGTTATCTTTAGCGGCTATGATGGGTTTTATGGGTTGGATGTTGCGCATGACAGGATCAGATAAATTTTTGTTTACGCTGGCAAATACATCTATGCCCATTATTTTGCTAACCATTGCCAATTCAGATGGTGTACATGTTATGACAAAGTTCTTCAAGGAATTCAGAGAATACAAGGACACTAAAAAAGCAGTGGCATCTACAATGGATTCACTGCTTATTCCCATTTTTCTTACCAGTATAACCACAGTAGCAGCGTTTTCAGCTATGACCACATCACCTTTAGAACCATTGGTTGGATATGGATTTACCATTGGAGCAGGAATCCTATGGGCGTGGATATTGAGTTCTACTCTGTTGCCATCTTTGATATGTCTGAAACAGTGGAATCCTAATTCAAAAGCAGTGGTCACTAAAAGTGTATTTGAGAGGACTATTGAGAAATTAGGAAAGGTCGTACTAACACATCCCAAATACGTTTTCTCTACAGGACTGTTGATCGTGATCATCGGATTGTTAGGTTTGTTAAAGTTGTCTGTAGATGTTGATATGATGAAATTTTTTAAGGAGGGATCTGAACTAAGAAACAGTATGGAATTTCTAGGTGAAAAAATGAACGGTACCGTGGATATTAGAGTTAGAGTTGAAGCTGATATGAAGGAACCTGAAACTTTGGAAAATATAGTAAAACTTCAAGATAAACTTGAAAGTTTTCAGCAAGTGAGAACCAGTTATTCAATCGCCAATGTTGTTGAACAAATGCACCGAACGGTCATGGATAATGACCCAAAATATGAAACAATACCAGACTCGAGGGACAAGGTCAATAATCTATTTACCATGTATTCCATGTCTGGCGACCCGGATGATTTTTCTTCCATGGTGGATTATGACTATTCTGTGGGGCTTGTGACCGCATTTAGTACAAATTTGTCAACGACAGAAACTTTTGATATTGTTGAATCAAGTCAACGTTATATAGATGAATTTTTTGATAATAATCTTAAAGTTGATTTTACTGGAATAATCGTTATAACGAGAGACCTTATCAATTTGCTTATAAGTTCCACCATTGTCAGTATCATATTTTCTTTGATTATCATAGGCATTATCGCGTCAATATTTTTTAGAAAGATTTTATGGGGAATTTTGGCTGTTATACCTTTGACATCTGCCGTTCTAATAAACTTTGGGTTTATGGGTCATTTTGGGATTGAACTTTCTCATGTGACTGCGATCCTCTCATCTATTATTATAGGGGTGGGTGTAGATTTTGCCATTCACTATATTGCCCAATTTAGAAGGTTGTCCAAAACCATTGGAGAGGATAAACTTTCTAGAGAGGTTGTGGATGATGTTGGCTATCCCATCATTCTTGATGCTGCATCGAATATGGGTTTTGGGGCACTACTTTTTTCTGCCTTTGTTCCTATTCAATACATAGGGGGATTGATGGTATTCGCGATGATATCAACATCGCTGGGAACATTGACAGTTTTATCTGCTTTGGCTGAATTATTAAAGAAAAAATTGATTGGGAGGAAAACATAATGAGGATTTCACTTATATTGATACTGGCCACATTTATTTTTAGTCAAACCGGTGAAGAGATCGCCAAAATGATTGATGAGAAACCAACACCATATGATATGTCCAATATGACAAAAATGGTGTTGAAAAATTCAAAGGGGAAATCCAGAACTAATGTCATGATTTCACGCTCAACTGGTGGAAACAAAAAGCAAATTATTTGGTTTATGGAGCCAAAAGATGACAAAGGTGTGGCATTTCTGAAAATTGAGCATGATGACAAGGATGATGAAATGCGCATGTGGTTGCCAGCGTTTAAAAAGGTAAGGAGGATATCTTCAAAGAAAAAGGGTGACTCCTTTATGGGGTCAGACTTGAGCTATGAAGATATGTCAAATCGCGAAATGAGTGAGAATGAATATACGCGTCTTGACGATGAAACTGTGGACGAAATTGAATGTTATGTATTGGAAATCACGCCAAAAAAAGAAGCAAAATCAATCTACTCCAAACATATTTCCTGGATAGCTAAAGATGGTTTGTATGGGGTCAAAGAAAAGTCCTTTGACAAGCGGGGAGAATTAAAAAAGAGAAAAGAATTCACGTTCCAAAAAATGAAAAACTATTATGTTATAGAACGGGTTTTTGTGGAAGATGTTCAAAAAATACATACCACAGAGGTCATATTTTCAGATATCCAGATTGATTCTGAAATTGATGAAAAACTGTTTCAAGAAAAAAACCTGAAACGTCTTCCTGTTGGATTCTAATTTCTCAATGGTTTTCCTTTATTCAGCATATATCTGATACGATCTTGAGATAGTTTTTCACCTGCTAGAGATACAAATGCTTCACGTTCAATATCGAGAAGATATTGTTCATCTACTGTTTTTGTGAGACCTGCGTTTTCTCCTCCGGTAATTACATACGCAAGTTTCTGACCTATCAATTCATCGTGACTGGATATTTTCCCCTGTATTTTGAATCCCTTTAATGCGGTTTTCATGGCAGTACGCCCTCCCATACCCGGCAGTTTCAAGTCATCTCTGAATTCTGGTGGCGAATAATTTTCAGATAATTCAAGAGCGGTTTCTCTGGCTGTCCATAATAGATGCTCTAGGTTCATGACAACTGTGTCTGTTTTTAATAGATAGCCCAGATGTTTTGCCTCTTCAGCGCTGGTGGCTACTTTAGCGAATCCGATTGTTTCAAAAGCTTTCTGAACAAGAGGAAATACATTTAGTCTCCCGATTTTTCCAGCATTTTCCATCATATTCAATACCAAACGTAAATTACCCCCTGCACCAGGGATAAGTCCAACACCCACTTCTACAGCGCCAATGTAAAGTTCTGCTGATGAGACCCTTTTTGCTGCTGGCGCAATAAACTCAAATCCTCCTCCCAAAGTAAGATGAAAGGGAGCGGCGATGATAGGTGCTTTTGAAAATCGAATTTTCTGAGTTAAATCCTGAAATAATTTCACGGTTTTTTCTAATCCTTTCCAATTTTTGTCTTCACAAAATTGAAGAATCCCAGCTAAATTGGCACCAGCACAGAAATTTTCTCCGTTATGTCCCATGACCATTGCCTTGAATTTTCCAGCTTCCAAGAGATCAAGACCAGCATTGATCATTTCCAGTATGGATCCGTCAAGGGGATTCAGTGTTGGCTGTAAAACGGAATGAAATTCAAGATTCAAAATACCCTCGCCCATATCAATTAAACTTGCGCTCCAGTGACGTTTGATCAAATTTCCTTGAGATTTTTTCAAGTTGAGGTTGGTCGATTTTTGTGAGGCCGGTATTTTCTCAAATTTGGCAGATGAAAAATCAAAATATGAGGGACTTCCATGATTTAAAGTATAAAAAGAAGGCTCTTTTGAGTTGGCAAGATCGACAACCCATTTTGGTGGTTTTTTCCCTTCTGATATCATCCGGTTCACCGATTGAGATAATCCAATTCCGTCCCAAGTTTCAAAGGGCCCCAATGACCATCCGAATCCCCATTTCATTGCATTATCAATATTGTTGATGTCATTGCTGATCTCAGGAATTCGATGGGCGGAATAAATAAGAGTTTTAGATAGGATTTCCCAAAAATATTTTCCCGCTTTATCATCACTGTATGCCATGGCTTTAATTTTATCCGATAGTTTTTGATGATCTCTTGCCAATCGAAATCCATCAAACCGAACTTTTTTTTGCGGACCATATTCCATCGTTTCTAAGTTGAGGGATAGTATTTCTCTATCTTTTGTTTTTTTATAAAATCCTGCTTTTGTTTTTGCGCCCAGTTGTCCATCTTTAATAAGATTGTTAATTATATCTGGGACCTTAAAAATTTCCCGCTCCTCATCATTTTCACCTCTATCATAACTGGTCTGTGCTACGTGTGCCATAGTATCAAGCCCAACGATATCTGCGGTGCGGAATGTGGCACTTTTGGGCCTTCCTACAATTGTGCCAGTAATCTTATCAACCTCTTCCACTGTGAGACCCATTTCTTCAGCCATTTTTAGTGTGAGCATCATTCCATAGGTTCCGATGCGGTTGGCAATAAAGTTGGGTGTGTCTTTTGCATGAACGATTCCTTTTCCCAAAACAGTTTCACCAAAATCTGCGATGCCGTTATAAGTTTTATCATCCGTTTTGTTGCTACGAACCAATTCAAGTAATCTCATGTATCTCGGTGGATTGAAAAAATGGGTGATCATAAATCGATGGTGGATGGATTCAGGCAATCCCTGCATGAGAGCATTTAAGGGAATTCCAGAGGTATTTGAACTTAAAACAGCATCATTATTTAAATACGGACTGATTGATTCATATACTTTATTTTTTATGTCTATCTTCTCAGCGACAGCTTCCAGAACCCAGTCAGCATCTTTTATTAATTCAATGTGATTTTCATAAGTGCAGGGAGTGATAAGAGATACATTTTTTGGTTTGAATAATGGGGCTGGTTTTAATTTTTTAAGATTTTCAATTCCCTGTTCCGATAGCTCCTGGCTAATATCAAACAAGAGTGTAGGTATTCCTGCATTGGCAAAATGTCCTGCCAATTGAGCTCCCATAACGCCTGCGCCTAGGACAGCGGTTTTTTCAATTTTTTTGGTCATCATATTCTCTTATTTTAATCAAAAATGGTTATATAATTATACATGCACACAAAATGGGAATAACTTCCCAAAATTACAAATACATGCCATAGTTCGTGAGCGCCAAATATTTTAGGGAAAAGATTTGGTTTATTTAGTCCAAGAATAATAGCACCTACAGTGTAGAATAGTCCTCCAATGAAAATCCAGATGAGTGCTCCTATTTCAAGAGTCCTGATCATCGGAAAGATAGCGATAATGCACAGCCACCCCATAAAAATATAAAAAGTAATTGAAAACCAATCTGGTAAGTTTTTCCAGAAAAGTTTTAATAAAATGCCGAATAATGCCAATCCCCAGATCACTCCAAAGAGACTCCATCCCCATGGACCTCTTAGGGGGATAAGACAAACGGGTGTGTAGGTTGATGCAATCAAAACATGAATCATAGAAAGATCCAGAGTTCGGAGTTTTTGTTCCAGTCTAGATGAAACGGGAAGCCAATGATATAGGGTGCTGGCTGTATAGAGTAGAAACATTCCCGATCCAAATACGGAAAAGGAAACGATGTGCCATGGTTTGATTGGATTAATAGATTCTTTGATTAATAATACCAATGCAACAACTGAAAATATTGCTCCAATTCCGTGGCTGACAGCGTTAAACGGTTCTTTGATTCTCAAATTCATTTACTTTTCTATGATGGTGGCAATTCCCTGTCCTGTGCCAATACACATGGTAGCTAAACCATATTTTCCATCTATTTGCTCCAAGACATTTATCAGGGTAGTAATGATCCTTGCTCCAGAACATCCTAGAGGATGTCCAAGCGCAATAGCTCCCCCATTCAGATTTATTTTTTCTAAAGGAAAACTACCTTTTTGAATCACACAAAGGGATTGAGCAGCAAAAGCTTCATTTAACTCAATTGCATCTATGTCATCAAAAGATAGTCCTGCTTTTTTTAGTGCCTTTTCTGTAGCAGGGATGGGCCCAATTCCCATCCGTTTCCACTCTACTCCTGCGATAGCCCTGGAAATAATTTTTGCTCGAACACTTAAATTATGCTTAATAGCATAGTCTTCACTTGTCACCAAAAGGGCGGAAGATCCGATGGAAATTGGACTGCTTGTAGCGGCAGTGACACTACCGTCCTCAATAAAGGCAGGTGATAGACTTTTAATTTTTTCGATGTCAGGAGTTCGAGGTCCTTCGTCTTTATCAACCAACCCCCCATCTGGCAGCTCAATTGGAATGATTTCGTTATTAAACTTCCCATCACTTTGAGCCGTGAGCGCTTTTTTATGAGATTGAACGGAAAATGATTCCTGATCTTCGCGGGAGATATTTCCATCCTTAGCGAGGTTCTCTGCAGTTTCTCCCATACCGATATAAAATTCCTGTTCAGCTAATTCGGGGTGGAAATCCGGAGCAAAACCTCCCATGGGAACGGAAAACATATCTTCAACACCAGCAGCAATAGCTACATTCATATCCCCTGCTTCAATGGAGGTACTTACCTGATGAAGGGCATCCATGGATGACCCACAAAACCGGTTTACCACTTTTCCTCCTGTTTCAATAGCCAGTCCTGATAGAATACCTACAGACCGTCCAATCAGCATTCCCTGAGGTCCTTCAGGGAATGCGCATCCCATGACCAAATCTTCAATGTCAGATGTTGGAACGGAAGGATTTCTTTTAACTAGGCCGGACACAATTTGGGCTGCCAGATCATCAGGTCTCATTCCCACAATAGCTCCATTTTTCATGCCGATGGGAGATCTTACTCCATCAATGATAACAGATTTATTACTCATTATTTTCTCCTAGAAAGGATAAGAATTAATTTGTGATACGGATTCAGCAATGTGACGTTTCTGAAAAATTACGTCCATAGACAAATCCATTTTATTCTGAAGTACATCAATTTTATTTTTCATATTTTCAGGAATATTTCCTGAGAATACCCGGTTAAAACCGGTTAACGATCTTGATATCACTCTGGTTGACATTTCGGCGGTCTGGACTTTTGCAATTGCATCAATGATATCAAAGTGGGTTGCCGAATCTTGATTATTGCAAACTCGAACTAGTGTGCTTTCGGTGGTAAAAATGTCGATGAGGATATCCGCAATCAATTCTGTAAGCATTTGTTCATGTTTCAAATCCTGGCCAAACTCACATAGTGCTTCGTGGAGGAGCTCCATGGCAAGACGCTTAGCAGATTCTACCACCAGTGCTTCATCAATATAAGGCGAATCCCAATCTGGGATACCGTTGTCTAAAATTGAATTTGTTTTGGCAATTTCTTCCCTGAATGGAATTTCTTCCATGAGGATTTTTTTTATCATATAACCAGAAATGATCATACGATTTATTTCGTTTGTACCCTCCCAAATTCGGTTAATCCTGTCATCCCTGTATGCCCCGGCAATCCTGTATTCTTCAATAAATCCGTAACCACCTAAAATTTGTAGGGCATGGTCTATAACTTGTCCACTGACTTCACTGCCAAATACTTTTGTCATGGATGCCTCAATAGCATATTTTTCCATTGCATTTCCCATCTTGATGTAATAATCATCTGCTGAAGAATCCAATTTGTCAATGGCTTCTTGGATCAATCCAATGGTGCGATAGATCATACTGTCCGCAGCATAGGTCTTGATGATCATGTCAGCGATTTTGCTTTTTATCGCATCGAAGTTGGTAATAGTTTGTCCAAACTGGCGACGTTCATTGGCATAATTTAACGTTTGATTGATAACCGATTTTGCCCCTCCGAGACAGGCAGCAGCTAGTTTAAATCTACCAATATTTAATGCATTAAATGCAATGGCAGCCCCTTTTCCAACTTCGTAAAGAAGATTTTCTGAAGGAATTTTAGTGTTTGTGAACTTCAGTGTGGTGGTGGAGTTCCCCTTCATTCCCATCTTTTTTTCTTCTGCTCCGGTTTCGAACCCTTCTGTATCTCGATCCACAATAAACGCCGTAAATTTATTGCCGTCGACCTGGGCTAAAACTGTGTACACATCTGCCCAATCTCCATTACTGATAAAACATTTTTCTCCGTTTAAAATATAGTGTTTCCCATCATCAGAGAGCACTGCTTTTGTTTTTCCAGATACCGCATCTGATCCTGCCGAAGGTTCTGTCAGTCCGTATGCAGCTATCCATTCTCCAGTTACCAATTTAGGAATATATTTTTCTTTTTGTTTCGGAGTTCCAAACCAGACAATACCCAATGACCCAATAGATGTTTGTACGTTTATCATTGTCCCAAGAGAGGCCGACCCTCCTCGAGTCAAATTTTCAATCACCAATGCCATGGTGATTTTATCTAATTCCATCCCACCGTATTTTTCTGGAACGTCAACCCCTAAAAGTCCTAATTCACCCATTTCTTTTAGGAGAGAATGGGAAAGATCTTTATCCAATTTATCGATTGCTTCAACGTTTGGATATATCCGTTCCATTGCAAAATCAAGTGTCATTTTTTCAATCTCACTTTGCTCTTCCGTAAAATTTTCCCGACTGAATACATCTGTTGTACCAATGGGATTTAATAAAAACATTCCACCGGTGTTATAATTATAGTGCGTTTTTTCGTCCGTCATGATTCAATCCTTTTTAAAAGTCCTGATAATATAAATTCAAAAACGGTGTCTGTATATTCTTTTGCAGACACACTGTTTTTTTCAAACAGAGTGAACCATGATATTCCTTCAATAACCACCATGATGGACATTGCAGCAATGTTTGGATTGACCTGTTTAAACTCCCCGGATTCCACTCCTTTTTTTATAATAGATTCAATATAATGAATGAAATTTTGGGTTACCTTTTCCAGTTTTATTTTAAAATCCTTATCACGTCCTGCGAGGGACCAAAACTCTAATAGTGCTTTAAACACGATAGGATCTTTTTCAAATTGATCGAAAAAAGTTTCAAATAAATTTTTTAGCTGTTCACCGGAAGAAATGTCTTCTTGAGGAAGTTTCAGAAGAGAATTGCTGTATCGTATTACCCAGTGATTGACCAGATCCAAATACATATCTTTTTTTGATTTGTAATACCAGTAAATAGCTCCCTTGCTCAATCCGGATGTTGAAACAATGTCATCCATTCTACTTTGATGATAACCATTTTGGACGATGACATGTAGGGCCGCATCCAAGATCTGTTCTTTTCGCTGAATTTTTCGAGACATTGTTAAATTATAAACCGACCAGTCGGTATAGTTTAATTATAAAAAAGTACAGTTTGAAAAGGTTTTTATAAAATATATGAAATACATTTTGAAATTAGTAAAATTATTATTAATATTGATAATGAGACTAGTTCTCAATAAGGTTAATTAATAGAAAAGGAGAATAAATAAAATGAAAAATATAGCCAAATTGTTATCAATTATTAGTTGTGTGCTTTTCGCTCAAGACGACTTCTTTGAACCAGGATACAGCATTGGTGGCTACGGTGAACTGCATTATAATCAGTCCAAAACAAGCGATGAGGATCCAACTATTATACTGGACTTTCACCGCTTCATTATCTATTACGGTTACAATTGGACGGAAGAATGGTCCTTTAAGTCCGAGCTAGAATTGGAACATAATTTTGTTTCTGGTAGTAATGGTGAACTGGAACTTGAACAGGCAT
>DASCRE010000057.1:0-1656 GCA_034408645.1 Fidelibacterota bacterium
TTGGAGTTGGAGACTCTCAGTCCGCACCATAAATAGCAACAGATTACATATAATTCATCTCCTTTAAATTACTAAAAGGGATGAAAATATTACTTTTCAAGCTTATTTCTTTTCATTACTGGTGAAGGATAAAGATGAATAAAGTTTTATACATAATTCTCATATCCCTTTTTAGTCTCACTGTCATCTCTTGTAATAGTAGTGATAGTGGTCCTTCAACTACACCCACCACCTCCGAAGACAACACAACTACTCCAACCACTTCAACCTCACAAACCTTTGTTGATGCCAACTTCTGTCGTTTGACCAAAAATACTTCCAACCGTAATTCTTCCTTAATAGTTAATGAGAGGAAATCAGATTCAAGAAGTTCAAAAAGAACAGGAAGAGTTAAGTATGTCGACAAATCTGCCCTTTCCCAATACCAGACGGACAACTATCTTTTACTAGATCAATTTGACTTAGATTCTGAACTTGGTATTGATGCTGTCCATTTAACAAATAATCCACCAGACATTGGAAATAATTTTACAGTGGAATTACGTTTCCAATTCGATGATGGTGGTTATGATGGAGGTGGAAAACTTATTGGTTCAGCAAGTGATAAAGCACCTAAAATTGAATTTCGAGACCATGGTAAACAAATTAGATATGGATTCGGAGGAAAAACAAGAGATTTTGCTGCAGTAGACAAACCTGATTCAGTTAATTTAGAAAATTGGCATCATATAGCGACTACATTTGATGGGACTAATTACAAATTATATTTAGATGGTATCGAGATAAATAATTCCACTGCTTTTTCTGGATTAACTCCACCCGAACCCATCACAATGATTGGCAATAACTTAGAGGGTAAGACTGTGCTTCGTTGGTTAGGAAAAGTTGATGAAGTGCGAATATGGAATGACACCAGGACACAGGGCGAGATCCAGGCCAATATGAATAAAACTATGGTGGGTAATGAAGCAGGACTTGTCGCTTATTATCCAATGGATGTCAATAACAATTGGGAGATCATTGATAAAACCAACAATGCAAATCATGCCAAAATTATTAATGCTGAGATTTTACCAAGGTTCTTTGACAATTCATCTTGCACCAATGGACCTGATGGGACCACAACTTGTCCCTATCCCACCATCCGCAGTGCCCTAGATAATGTGACATCCGGAGACCACGTCTATATCCGGCAAGGAAGATACACCGAGTTGCTCAACAAATACACTTTAAATGTTGATCTAGCCGGGCATAGAGGTTTTTCCAGAAGCTCTTATCATGAAAGTGGTGTAGGTATAGAAGATGCTTTTGTTAAAGAGGAGGACAGAATTATTTTCGAAGGATATCCTGGTGAAGAGGTGATTATCGATGGTACTGTAGCTCTTAATGACAATAATTCTAATTGGGAGCAATATTCTCATCAATTGGACAATGGAACGAGCATTAGTATTTATAAAACAGTAATAGATTTTGATAACATTACTAAAGAAATCATGACACCTGTGGATAATATCACTCAGGTATTTGTCAATGGGCGATATATGATACCCGCCTTGCCCATGAATATAAAGAATCCCACTGATCCAACAACAGGAAACCCAAACAATCCTGAACCGGGAACTATTTGGGCAGGAATAGGAAGATCTCCATTTAAAT
>DASCRE010000058.1:0-3073 GCA_034408645.1 Fidelibacterota bacterium
ATTGAGGTAAATAGGATAAGCCAAATTATTTGAACATTTTTTTTCATTTTTTGATTAGATTATATTAATTGTATCAACAATAAGTTTTTCTTTTTTAACATGTAAAAAGTTCCTAATGGAGCATTTTCTAGTAGAGCTACTGCTTATATAGATGACTAATAATTGAAATATTTTGAAAATTATTTCAGGTAAAGCAATTTATCAAATATTTTATGCTCACCGGATTGTAACGAATAAATGTACATCCCTGAAGATACATTCATACCAAGTAAATTTTTACCATCCCATTCGATATGATATATTCCGGCAGGTTTTTCTCCTGTCACCAACTCATTTACTAATCTGCCAGACACATCATAAACTTTAAGGGAAATATTCGAAGTTTTTTCTAATTCAAATGGAATTATGGTCATTCCGTTAAATGGATTAGGAAAATTTGTTCCTAATGAAAATATTTGGGGTAATTCAGATTCCTTTTTCAGATGTATGGTTGAAGGAATCTCCTCAAAACCGATCTCTCCAAAACTATCCAGAACCGTTTGATTGCCATCAAAATCCAGAATCCACTTCTCATCAACTGGTTTTTCTGATATTGAATAATATATCAAAAATGGATCTTTCAGCCCTATCAATTGAATAGTACTACCATTTTCTGAATGAGACCAATCACCATCAAAACGTACATCTAACACCATCCCTTCAAATCTGGGAGGAAGACTGAACTGCAATTGCTCATCTGCGGTTAGTGATTCCCCAAAATATAAGGATTTTGAAATTCCATTAGAAAACACAATATCAAGTCGATTCATAAGCGAACGATTTATCTCATCCTTTTTCCCAGTACGATTTGTTCCAGCATTCAGTGTCAATTCACCTTCATAATACGCACGGGCCCAATATCCATATCCTGGTTCTATTGCGTCCGGGGGAAAATATCCATTGGAACCGTATCCATACACAGTGCTGGCAACAATAATGTCTTCCGCGTTCACGATGTCTATATCAATCGGACTCGAAATTCCTGAAATGATATTCCATCCTTGATTTATTGAAACAGTGACGCTGTTAAATGGAGTTCCAGAGATAGTTGTGACATTTTCACCTGACATCCGTAAAAGGTATCCCATCCCTAAATCTAAAGCTGTTTCCAAAGAATATCCATTGTCATAAGCATACAAGGTGTTAGGTTCACCCGCAGGGAAAATAATATCATAAGAGCTATCTACAACAGCTAAAGGTAGCCCAACCATATTCCAACCATCCATGTAAGACACCTCTATGTCAGAGGTAAAACTGTGGCGTATGAAAACTCTAGTAAATGAAATAGGAAAACTATAATTATTTGTGGAGCTCATATTCACCGAGAAAAACATTCCGCCAAACGCATCTGTGAGAGTAAAACTACCATCGCCAAGGGCATCAACATTCCAAGATAGATTAATTTCCTCAGACCCTTCATCAGCTTGAAAATCCACCGCCCACTCAGTAAAACCATCTTCCGGTGTGGTGGGCCTTATATCTACATAAAAACGATCATTTACAATAGGATTGTACAGAGCAGCATCCCAGGCCGGTGGCGGTGGTGGGGGTGGGGCATACACATCCATTCCGGAATCGTAACCATCACTGGCATCCGCACTTGTACCAAAAATAAGATCCACAGGAAAATTGACGTTATCTGTTGCAACAAGGATCACTGCAAAATCTAGTGTAAAAAGGCTTTGAGTGATCAGTACACGGTTAAAAGCTGCCGGGATCTCTGCCTGGCTGACCTCATTCATATCAATTGAAAGGAGAGTCCCTCCAAATGCATCTGTCAATGTAAAATTACCATCCCCTAAAGAACTTGAATCCCAGCTCAGTATATAATTTTCAGTCCCAACATCTCCTTGAAAATCTACGGCCCAAACCGTAGAGCCCTGGTCCGGGGTGGTTGGCCTGATATCAGTATAGAAGCGATCATTTACAATTTGATTATATAGTGCAGCATCCCAGGACGGAGGAGGGGGCGCAGGGGGGGCATACACATCCAATCCATCATCGTAGCCGTCGGTTGCATTCTGAATCGTTCCAATAGACAGCTCAAAGGGCTCAGAGCCAGCATCATCGGTGGCTGTAAGTACGGTTAGAAAATCAAACGAATAATATGCATGGGTTATTAGAACTCTGTTAAACGTGGCTGAGATAATAGCTGACTCATTATTTTTCATATCGACAGATAACATAGAGCCGCCAAAAGGATCTGTTAATATAAAGTTACCATCCCCCAAAGAATTTGGATCCCACGTTAAAATATATTCATCAGAGCCCTGTTCTGCCTGAAAATCTATGGCCCACACTGTATTTCCCTCCATAGGGGTTGTTGGTCTGTAGTCAGCATAAAACCTGTCACTAATTTCCATATTGTACAGAGCAGCATCCCAGGCCGGCGGTGGTGGAGATGGGGGCGCATATATATCCAATCCCTCATCATAACCATCCGTGGCATTAGAGCTTGTTCCTATCGTCAATTCAAAAGAATCTGTACCCAAATCATCTGTGGCGGTCATCGTAGTACTAAAATCAAATGAGTGATAGCTATGTGTAATGAGCACTCTGTTAAATGTGGTAGAAACAGTTGCAGAGTTAACATTATTCATACTAACAGAAAACATAGAGCCACCAAAGGGATCGGTTAATGTAAAATTACCATCTCCCAATGTATTTGAATCCCACGTTAAAGTATATTCATCAGAGCCCTGTTCTGCCTGAAAATCTATGGCCCACACTGTTGTCCCTCCCTCCGGTGTTGTGGGACGATAATCTGCAAAAAAACGATCACTGATCTCCATATTGAATAGAGCGGCATCCCAAGATGGCGGTGGCGGTGGCGGCGGAGCATAAACATCCAATCCCTCATCATAGCCAACAGTAGCATCGGGGCTGGTTCCAATGGTCAGCTCAAAAGGAGGTATGGAGCCCAGATCATCGGTAGCAGTTATTGTTGTAGTGAAGTCAGCGGATGGCGGTTCTTCTGTTGATTCAAAATTAAATGTAACATCAAAATCTGCCTGAGGCTCGATCATTAGGGGAA
>DASCRE010000059.1:0-1817 GCA_034408645.1 Fidelibacterota bacterium
AATTATTATCCGAAAACTTATTAGTTTCAGTCTGACTCAGCATCTCTGTTTAATAAACCATCATCTTAATATCCAAAATTTAAATGGAAAGGGGTGGAAATAGCTCTTATGGAACTTTTTTCGATGATTGTATAAATTACTTGGTATCTTTTATGAAAAATTCATTATACAAGAAAAAAAACAATAAGAATTCATTTTCAATCAAAAAAGGGGGAAACGTCCTGATATTTAAAGATGTGATATTTTTATTCGCTACGATATTTACTGTACCAGAATTAATAGGACAACAACGAGGAGATTACTTTAACCCCCTACCACAGCGGACGGTAGAGACCGATAGAGAAGCACTTCGTCTTATGAGAAATGGTAAACTTGACCTTGTTCTACCGGGATCTATGCGCGATAATGATGTTGATATGTGGATTCATGTTAGCCGGGGTGGAGACCCATTGACTCAGTATTTTGGATCATTCTCTGGCTATTTGATATTTACTGATCTTGGCGATAGGATCGAACGGGCTATGTTTGGTGGCTCACCAGGTGCTGTCGAAAATATTGATGTAGAGGGATCCTGGCATTTGAGGCGAGCTTTTTATAATTATAATTATAATAATACAGATCCTCGACAGGGATTTACAATTCCTGAAATCTACGATGAAATAACAGATTTTGTTGCCGAACGTGATCCAAAGAGGATTGCAGTAAATTTTTCCGAATATCTACCTGCAGCCGATGGGATTTCCTATTCATCATATTTAAAACTAGAAAGGATTTTAGGACCTATTTATTCTAAGCGAATTGTATCAGCGGAAGATGTCATCACCGATTTCATAGTAAGAAGAACGAGTAGGGAAGTTGCTGCACAGACCGAAGTATTGGCACTTGCTCGTCAGCTTAGTTTACAAAATATATCTAAAATCGTGCCAGGAGTTACGACAATTAAAGATACTGGTGGCAGACTTTACTATTCCGCAAATACCAGACCAAGTGAACATGAAAAAGATTTTCCACCCTCTGTTAGGTGGATCAATGGAAACCCCGATTATGTTCTTCAGCCTGGAGATTTTTTTGTTGGTAGTAATATAGGTAACGATGAATTGGGTAACTACATGGGTTTTGATATAGATACAAAAATTCATTGTTATATTTTGAGGGAAGGGGAAACAAAAGCTCCCGATTTTATTCAGAAAGTTTTTGATAAAGCAATAGCAGGTCAATGGATTATGGCGGAAGGTATGAAAATTGGTATGACTGCTGGTGAATCTATGGAAGCTATGGTAAAACTTATGGAAGATGCAGGCTATTTATATACGCCTTTTATTGATTCTCATGAATATCTTTTAGATGGAACAAGAGATGGAGATGAAGATTATAGAATCGTGCAAAAAGCACTAGCCGGTAAGGGTGCTGATGTCGCAGGATTTTCTATTGATAACCATGCTATTGGAAATATGAAAGAGGTTGGACCTTCTATGGGATCCTTTCGAACAGATCACCAGCATTTGAAAATTCAAAATAACAATATTTTTGCTTTTGAATATATGGTGCATATGAATATTGCTGAAAGACGTGGATATCCTCTGTGCATTAATATTTCAAATCCTCAAATCATAACCAATAAGGGGGTTGAATTTATTCAGCCTCTAAATGAAGAAATTATACTGATCAAGTAACGGTAGCTACGCCTTGTAGCTCCAGTAATTATGAGTAAAGTGTTTTATGATGGATTACCAAGGGATTTGCAACATATTGTTAATCAAACATTGGGTGAGCTTATCTTTTATGAACGGGAACTGTACACGGATATAAGTAAAAAC
>DASCRE010000060.1:0-4337 GCA_034408645.1 Fidelibacterota bacterium
ATAAAGCTGATTTACCATCGTGAGCATAGGGATAATGATTTTGTGTTTACATATTTTATGTTTAACTCACTCATCTTTTTCTTCTCTTTCCTCTTGAGCAATATAAACATCAATCTTGGCTTTGCTTTTGGATTGTTTGCTGTTTTTGCTATAATGCGTTATCGAACAGATCCAATTCCTATAAAAGAAATGACCTATTTGTTTATTGTCATCACCGTAGGAGTGATCAATGCCCTTAGCAAAACAGAAGTGTCCTATGGCGCACTGTTATTTACAAATATAGCCATTGTTGGGCTGACATATTTCTTGGAGGCATACTGGCAAAAGCATTTGCTTGTTCGACACATGGTTGTTTATGAAAAGTTAGAGAATATCAAACCTGAAAATCACGATAAATTACTTGCCGATTTAAAAGAGAGGACCGGTTTGGATATTCAACAGTTTGAAATTCGAAGAATAAATTTTTTAAGGGATACCTTTCGCATTAGGATTTATTCCAAAGAGCAAAATGAATAAACAGATATCCATTTTTCAGTGTGGTATACTTTGAGGTTACCTGAAGTGTATAAAACTACAGGATTACAATATAAATGGCCTCTGTCCCTCTGCCTTTTCATTCCCTGTGTTTATGGGGCGGATGATAATGAATTTTGGACCAGTGTAAGTTTTGAAAAGAAGCTCCCATACTCGCTCAAACTGGAATTTGAACAGGAACTAAGATTACTTGACCAACTGTCAACTTTTAAACAAACCTTCTCTGAATTATCGCTTTCTTATAAAGTTTTTGATGGTCTTATTTTGCAGGTTCCATATCGCTATTCTACTTATAAAGAGCAAGATAAAGTCAAACAACGACTTAGCATTGGCGGGTCCTATAAATATAGTTTCAAACCAGTAAGCCTGAAGTATCGTGCAAGAATTCAGCGAACCTTTGAGAAAAAAGAACCCTCTGAAGATATGATCAGAAATAAATGTACAGTTGACTATAAAATGAATAAAAGCATCAAACCATATATTTCCACTGAAATATTTTTTCCATTCAATGAAGATTCAGTTCAGCTTGATGAGTATAGGATGTCATTTGGCCTAACAGTTGATATAAATAAAAAGAACTCAATGAAGATTTTCTATATTTTTAAAAAGGAAGACCTTACTGAGTCAGATACGAATGTGACCAATATATTTGGCTTGTCCTATAGTTTAAAATTGTGATATGAATCACATGAAAATAATGGTGCTAGGGGAGTCCTATTCCACATATGTAATATTACAATTGATGGTTTCCTAAATGAAAATAAACCCAACAAACATGGTAAGATATCTGATTCTATTTTTCATAGCAGTTTGCAGCGTAAGTGGACAAACTATTTTTCTTAATGAGCTCATGTCATCAAACAGTACCACGGTCTATGATGAATCAGGTAACACTCCCGACTGGATAGAGTTGTATAATGGTAATAATATAGAAATTGATCTAACTGGATTCGGACTCTCTGACGATATCAACGACCCTTTCAAATGGGTATTCCCGAACGTTGTAGTTAACCCTGAGAGTTTTTTACTTATTTTCGCATCAGGGGACGATGATGGTTCCAATGTACAACATTGGGAAACTGTTATTAACTGGGGCGACAACTGGAATTATTTTATTGGCTATACAAATCCGCCCTCCAACTGGCGAGAGCTATCATTTGATGACTCTGGATGGTTAAACGGTCCCAGTGGATTTGGTTACGGTGACGGGGATGATGCTACAGAAGTTCCTCAGGTCATGTCTGTCTTTGTGAGGAAAATGTTCCAGGTTGAATCCGTTGACAATATCGCAGCTCTCGTACTACATGTGGACTATGATGATGCGTTTGTTGCTTATCTAAATGGTGATGAGATCGCCCGCGCTAATATTGGGACCCCTGGTTTTGTCCCAAACTATGATGAAGGTGCCTATGTATGGCGTGAGGCTGAGATGTATAATGGTGGTTCTCCCGAACGATATGAAACAGCTCCCGAACCAGGGCTCCTGGAAAATGGTGAAAATGTGCTGGCGATCCAGGTGCACAACTATAATACAACTTCTTCAGACATGAGTCTGATTCCCTTTTTCACCCTGGGCATGCTTCAGACTCCCGATAATCCTTCAGGAACCCCTGATATTCTTAATTTTCCATTAACCAATCTTCATACCAATTTTAAAATTGCGTCAGAGGGAGAAGCCATCATATTAACGAACCCAATAGGTGAGACTGTGGACATGGTTGATTCAACAGCAATCCCAACAGATATTTCATATGGAAGACAGCCTGACGGCAGTGATACGTGGTCGTTTTTTCCTGAAGCAACACCCCAGGGGCCAAACAATACTGAAGGGTTTGGTGACTACTGTGAAACTCCTCAAATTTCACATCAGGGAGGATTTTATCCGGGTCCCGTTATCATAACTTTATCAATAAGCTCAGATAGTCATCAGATTTATTTCACTCTTGACGGTTCAATTCCGATAGAAGATTCATTCATTTATTCACAACCCATCACCATACAAACAACAAAAGTACTTAGGGCTGCAGTCATTGATAATGAATGTTTTCCTGGTGAAGTTATAACTCAATCCTATTTAATTGAAGAGGGGTCAAACCTCCCCACTGTTTCACTTACTACGGACCCATATAATCTCTGGGATGAGGAATATGGGATATATGTTTTGGGTAATGATGCTGAGTGGAGTTTCCCTTATTTTGGAGCAAACTTTTGGGAGGACTGGGAAAGACCAATTCATGTAGAGTTATATGAGCCGAATGGAGAGCTGGGATTCAGTTTAGATGCGGGAGTTAAAATATTTGGTGGTTGGAGCAGGGGACATCCACAAAAATCTTTGGCAATTTATGCAAGGCCGGGCTATGGAACGAGCGAGATCAATTATCAGATCTTTCCAGATAAAGAGATTGATTCATTTGTGGCAATAGTTTTAAGGAATTCTGGTAATGAATGGTTTGGTAATGAAAACGAAAATGCAACAATGTTTCGAGATGGAATGCATACCAGTTTAATGGATAATACTGGGGTAGTACACCAAGAATATCGACCTGCAGCCGTTTATATTAATGGAGATTATTGGGGTATTCACAATATAAGAGAAAAAGTGAACGAGGAATTTTTAGCATCCAACCATCCTGGAGTTGATCCTGATGAATTAGATGAGCTTGAGGTTGATGGAAGTATTGTTGAGGGTGATAATCAGGATTACTTAAACATGATGGATTTTGTAGAGAATAATGATCTCTCAAATCCAGATAATTATCTAATTGTTGAAGAGCAGGTAAATATTGAGAATTTCATCGATTATTATATAATTCAAATTTATTTGGGTAACACGGATTGGCCCGGAAATAATCTCAAGTTTTGGAGACCTCACATTGAAGGTGAAAAGTGGGAATGGATTCTCTATGATACTGATTTTGGCTTTGGACTATTTTATGGTTGGGCTTCAAACGTATATCATAACACTTTATTATTTGCATTAGATGATAATGGACCAGGATGGCCTAATCCTCCCTGGTCAACACTTTTATTCAGAAGCCTTATGGAGAATGAAGAATTCCAAAACAAATTTATTAACCATTTTTGTTATTATTTAAGCACACGTTTTGAGCCAGGCTATGTAGAAAATCATATATCGGATATAGTTGACAATATTTCTCCAGAAATGCCGAACCATATTAGTAGATGGGGTGGAAATATGGGTACGTGGAATCAAAATATTAATTTTGTACAAGATTTCGGAGCCCTTAGAGCTGATATAGTTTTCAATCATGTAGGAAACTATTTTGGACTTAATGAATCCGCAAATTTGAATCTTACTGTTGTTCCTCCGGGTGCAGGGGGCATATCTGTTTCGGGTCTAAGCATGCCTGAAAACACATGGTCCGGTGAATATTTTAATGATATACCCATAGAGATCGGCGCAATCCCAAGCCCAGGATATATATTTTCCCATTGGGCAGGGTCAAGTGAAGTTGATGAAGATATTACTGTTACGCTTGACGGAGATTTGAATTTGACCGCAGTTTTTGTGGAGGATGACAGTCCTGGGATTGTGGTGCTCATCAATGAGATTCTTTCCAGCAATGATACAACCAATACAGATGAGTCGGGTGAGAACGATGACTGGCTGGAGCTCTATAATACAGGGACAGAATCGGAAGACATAGGAGGGCTATACCTCACAGATAATGTCGATAACCTAACAAAATGGATGATCCCTGATGGGACAGTGATCCAACCTCAGGGCTTTCTTCTGTTCTGGTGCGATGAGGACCAGGACCAGGGGGATCTTCATACAAACT
>DASCRE010000061.1:0-11316 GCA_034408645.1 Fidelibacterota bacterium
CCCGGATTTCAATGTCCGTAATTATCGCTACGATATACGTGCTGACTGGGAGCCGAATGATGATGTGAGTCTCAGCGTGAATCACGGTTATGCCTATGCAAGGAACATCAATATTACTCCAATTGCCCGATACCTTGCTGACGGGTGGATCTATAAATACTATCAGGGCA
The DNA here is from genome assembly GCA_034408645.1 of Fidelibacterota bacterium. Taxonomy (GTDB): domain Bacteria; phylum Fidelibacterota; class Marinisomatia; order Marinisomatales; family AB-629-J13; genus AB-629-J13. The sequence continues at coordinate 171 of DASCRE010000061.1, forward strand.
GGCTCCGTTATAAGAATTTCTTTTTTCAAACATATCTTAACTCAAGCTACTCTGGTAATCCCAAAAAACCAACACGCAGTCTTGCAACAGGAAGGCGTATCTTTGACCGTTCAAAAAAATTCTCTGCACAGCTCCAGCACGCTTTAGAGTTTTCCGACGGGAATTTTCGTTTTGTTTGGGGCCTGGATTATTTTCTTACTATGCCAGACACTCGGGGAACGATTCTCTCTGACAGAAAAGGGAGCGATCTCAGGGACAACAATGGAAACGGAGAGGGGGGCTCTCTAACAGGTTTGGTAGAGCCACTCGGATATATTGACTATTATTATGATCCCGGTGTTGATTATCTAAAAAACAAAAGTAATATCCTTACTGATACGGTGCAGGGAGCTTATGCTGATGGTATCGATAATGACGGGGATAGCGGTGACTTTTCGGACCTGAATAATAATGGTCTTCCGGACTATATTGATGAGAACGATAACGGCATCTGTGATTATGGAGAGACAGAGCCAGGGGTGAGATGGGCTGGTGGCTCTAATTTTTTCGTCTATGCTGACGGTATAGATAACAATGGAGATGGAAATATTGACGAAAATATCGATGAGGGCATTGATGAACCTGAAGAAGATAACCGGTATGTGGTCAACGAGCTAGGACTGTACTACCAGCTAAACTGGAAACTCTCAGAGAAGTTTGAGCTGATCCAGGCAACCCGGTTTGATGTCCATGACAGGCTATCAGATTTTTTAGAATTTAATAACCAAAAAGATTACAACTACAGTCCCCTGAAATGGGAATTTGATTTTGATAAAACGGATGGCATCCAGGTCTCACCGAAGATCGGTCTGGCATATAAACCAAGGGAGCACCAGAACTTCAGGTTAACCTGGGCACAGGCCTTTAACACTCCTTCTAACAATTCGCTCTTCCTGGATATTTATATCACAAGGGTCTCTATATTTAAGGTTTACGCAAAGGGAGCAGATGGTGGATATAATTATATCAGAAATCAGGATGTTTGGCAAACAGGTGAGTGGGATTGGGTTGACCAAAACAATAATAATGAGTTTGAATTAGGAGTTGACGTCTCTGAAGAGTGGGATGACACTAACTATAATGAGATTTGGGATGAAGGAGAAGAGTTCACAGACACAGAAAATCCATTGTATGATCAGATTCGTTTTTTTAATGTTGATACATACAATTACAGTTGGTACAACCCAGAAAAAAATGTTCTTTTCTATCCATCAGTAGATCCGAAAATAAAGGGATACTATAGAGGAAAAGCCGAAGACCTTCCCGGAGTAACACCGGAAATAGTTCAGACACTGGAATTTGGATACAAAGGTCGTTTGGCCCAGAATATTTTCGGCACCTTTGATCTCTATGCCAGCCACTACAACAGTTTTGTCAGTGGGGCGACGTTTATTACACCACTTATTTTAGACAAAAATAATCCAACCTCAGGATTGGAGTTCGATCATAACGAAAATGGAGTTACCAATAATATTGACGATATGGACAATAATATTATTGCAGACCCTGACGACTTGGATAAGTCCTTTGACCGTTGGTTGAGTGGGTTAAATGGTATAACTGCTATGGAGGAAAGCTCAGGCAGTACGCCACCGGTGATAGTTGGCTTTATTAATTATGGTGCAGTAGATCTATGGGGTTTGGATGCAAGTCTTGCCATCTTCTTTAACCGGGAGTGGACCTTAAATTTGACCTATTCCTACCTTGGAATGAATGAATTTTTGAATCCAATAACCAATGCCTATGATCCCATCAATGCTCCAAAACATAAAGCGGGAATGCAGTTACAGTACCTACCAAGGAGATTTCCTTTAAACTTCACAATGAATGCCCGCTATGTGAATGCGTTCCGGTGGTCCTCAGGAATATATTATGGGCAGATCAATGCCTACACCATCTTTGACCTCCACTCAGGGTACGAGATCAATGATAATTTAAAAGTAAATCTGACTATCAATAATATCCTGAATCATAGACATACCGAAATAATGGGAGGCCCTGAAATGGGTCAAATGATCGTTCTGAGATTGCAGGCAAGTTTATAAAAAACAGGCAGGAAATCTATCAAACCGGTTCTGAGTGAGCTAAAGCAGAAAAGTTTAATACTTCTCCCATATTAGGAATACGTGTAATGGATCTCCTCATACATATTGACCATCTTGGTTTTCATTTTATTAATTCTTATTTGTCCCACCCTGTTCTGGACCATATAATGGTATTTATCACAGACCAAGATCACTGGGTCCTTCCCATATTTATATTATTAATTTGGATGTTCGGTTTTGATGGTAAACGGGGTAAAATAGCGGGTGTGGTCCTCATCCTCACAATTATTATCGTGGATGGGACCGCGGCACAGATCATTAAACCATGGATCGGTAGAATCAGGCCATCACATGCTTTAGGGGATTCAATTAATTTATTAGTAAAAAAGGGCGGTCGTTTTTCATTTGTTTCTAACCATGCCGCCAACTCCTTTGCCTTTGCTGTTGTGATATATTATTTCTATGGAAGAAAGCAATTATGGGTTTTTCCTCTTGCAGGTCTTATCGCTATCAGCAGAGTTTATGTTGGGGTGCACTATCCCGCTGATATTATTTGCGGTGCACTTTTTGGTTATGGATTGGCCTGGTCTATGCTGAGTGTGTGGGTAATTGTAAAGATGAGAGAGCTAAAACGAAACCGATCCTGGGTGTGGTACCACTCAGGAGAAAATAATTAGTTAGGTAGCGTATCTTTGGGCGGTTTCACTCCGAAACCGGAAAAGGAATCTTGGCCAGGTGATTTGATCTCCCCATGCTTACCCTCAAATTTGACAAGATTATCCTTCAACGCCATCATAAATGCTTTTGCATGTGGTGGTGCCATAATGATCCTTGAATGAACTTTCGCTTTGGGGACACCTGGCAATAATCGGGTAAAGTCCATGACAAACTCTGCTGGAGAGTGTGTCACAACAACGAAATTTGAATATTCTCCGCTGCTTACCTTTTCATCTAATTCTATATTGATCTGCTGTGTTTTTGGTTTTTTATCACTCATAATATCCCCTATTAAAATCCTTCAAATTCTCTTCTGTTAAATTCTTCCCAATCTTCATTTAATCCATCGAACTCTTCATAATCCGGTTCTTTGTCAGCTTTAGGCTTGTGGATTACCTCATTTTCATAAAAAGTAAAATTGTCCTTCTTTTTCTCAAATTCAGCAGGATCTACTTCCTCCTCATCTTCTGGAGTTAAGCGCTCGATATCTTCACTGTACACTTCGGCATCAAAAAAATCTAGATTTTTTACGATACCATTGGTCATTAAATATTCAAGGAAATCAAGATATTTCCGATCCTTCAGATCGGTTCTGCAGTACATACACTTGAGAGTTTCTTTAAGGTGCTCATCGTTTAACGTCGATTCGCAGACGGGACAAATAATACCTTCTAACATTTAATTTTCCTTTAAAAATCGGCGGTTAATATAAACGATGAACGTGCCTTTAGCAATAAAATCTTCAACGAAATTTTTATTGACTCAGCTTTTTAAAAAATGCAATCTCATTTGATGTGATTTTCATTCCCCTCCGGTGCTTTACCTGTTTTGCAGTTTCAATAAAATCTTCACAACGATAGGAAGATAAATTTCCATCCACATACCACGAAAACGGTTTAAAATATTTTGGCGATACAGCACCAGAAATAATGTTGGAACAGGGGCCGATGATTGTACCGGTATTTAATTGTGTTCCTATTCCTGTTTTCACGTGATCCCCAATAAAAGATCCGATAAAGTGTTTGCCTGTTTCAATTTCATCCTGTCCAAAATTCACTTTTACGGATGAATAGTTATTTTTCAGATCACTGTTGGTTGTTCCCGCCCCCAAATTGACCCATTCACCTAAAAATGAATTTCCTAAATGCCCATCGTGCACTTTATTTGAATATCCTTGAATTATAGTCTTTTCGATCTCACCTCCCAATTTACAGACAGGTCCTATTATTGATGAGGAAATATGACTGTGGGGTTTTATAATCGTATTGTTTCCAATGTATAGTGGCCCTTCAAGGTATGAAAAAGAATTAACGTAAACATTATCCATGATGATGATTGGCCCTTTTTCGGTATTCAGAACGGCAAGTGGTTCAATGTGTGCGCTATCATCAACATAAATTTTATTTTGTCCTACTGTATGTACTGACTTGGAATTATTTTGTACCTTAAAATTAGAATCATATCCCTCAATATCTTCTTCCAATGTTTTGGGAATTCTATCTATAATATCCCATAGATAATTGAAGACATCGCAGGGCAGATCCCTTGCTTCTATATTATCAGTATATTCACTTTGGAGTGGTCCCCCCTTCTCCATCCATGATTTCCCCATTGAGCTAGATAAATTATATCCAACGGCTCTATTTTCATTCAGCCACTTCAATTGGGAACCGTGGTCTATCGTTTTTATTAAATCTTCAGTCCAGAAAACATTCCCAGCTAACCAAATACCATGGCTAACCTCTTGAGGATTTACCTCGATCTCTGGATGTCTTTCCTGTGTTAAATGTGCTATCTCCTCCCTGACAAATAGCGATAGCTTGTCTCCGGAAGAGGTCAGAGCTTTAATTCGGTCTAAAAATGTTGTAGCACCAATTCTTATATCAGTAGTTGAACGGGTGGCTGATATTGGACAAAATTTTGAATCCTTAATATTCTCAAATATATAATAGTTCATTGTATACCTAAAAGTTTATTGATCTGGTGATATTGGTTTTCCATATATCCATTATTATTAGCGGTTAATGTAATGGTAAAAAGTTTTTGTGACCAATTTGATTCAAAACCGATTTTAAGAGGAGAATTTATTTTCTGCATTAATATTCCATGAACCGGATCAAAATCCGGATTTAAATCAACCACTGCATCAGCAACAACTTGATTCATTTTAACTGTTGTTGATGGGTGTGGTAATCCAAAACGATTTAATTGTTTATCAGAAATAAATATATCTGGATGGCTCACTGACACATTGAATAATTCTGAAACTGATGACCGACAGATTAATTTAATTTCTAAATTGTGTTTATTTAAATTATTAAGATAATGAATTGCCAACCGAGTAAACTGTTCTTTTTCTGGTAGAAAATATGCAACGGTACGGATTTTGTTCCCACCTAATCCCAATTTTATTGATCTATTATTTTCCTTTTGTTTGGCAATCTTATAGTTTAACAGGAAGGCAATTTTCGTCTTCATGGGAATTTTCACGGTTGAATATAGCTTTTTCTCCACAGGAATCCTGCTTAGTTTTCTGAAGTAATTTATATCAATAAAAAAGAAATAAAATGAGTATAGGGAAAAAATTATTATGGGGCAGTCTTGGATGGGTGTTGGGCGGTCCTATAGGTGGCATTCTTGGGTATGCGGCAGCTTCTTTTTCTGATGGTGGAGCTAGAAGCGGGCCATACAATAGCCATTTCTCGGGAAACACAGCCGCCTATCCTAAAACAAAGCCCGGTGATTTCATGGTTTCAATGCTGGTTCTCTTTGCATCAGTGATGAAGGCAGACAAGCAACTGTTGAAATCCGAATTGGACTTTGTCAAACAGTTTCTTAAAAATCAATTTCACACAAATGATGTACAAGATTTCATGGTTCTATTTAAAGATATTCTAAACCAGGATTATCATTTACGGGATGTGTGCCGGCAAATTCAAAGGTCTATGGACCACCCCAGCAGATTAGAGCTGGTTCATGTTTTATTTGGTCTCTCACAAGCGGATGGACATATTCATCCTGAAGAAATAAAGATAATACATACCATTGCCCGTTATATGAATGTCAGTGAGAATGATTTTATTTCTATACAAGCCATGTTTGTCCGGGATTCCGAATCCGACTATAAAATACTGGAAGTTAGCTCTGATGCCACCGATGAAGAAGTAAAAAAAGCCTATCGTAAAATGGCAAATAAATATCATCCGGATAAGGTCAGTCATCTGGGAGATGAGTTACAAAAATTAGCCGAAGAAAAATTTAAATCTGTCAACGACGCATATCAGACAATCAAAAAACAAAGAGGGAAATAATACACTGGTCATTTTAATCTGTTATGGCTAAGGAAAAACCAGGAGAGTTTCCCTATAAAAGGGGAATTTACGAGGAAATGTATAAAAAACGGCTCTGGACCATGCGTCAATATGCCGGTTTTACCAGTGCAGTTGATACCAATGAAAGATTTAAATATTTACTGAAAAATGGAGTGACAGGGCTCTCCGTCGCATTTGACCTCCCCACCCAAATTGGATATGATTCTGATGACCTCATGGCCGATGGTGAAGTGGGAAAGGTTGGGGTACCTATTTCATCCGTTCACGATATGAAGAACCTCTTTCACCAAATTCCCTTGGCCGATGTTTCCGTTTCAATGACGATCAACGCAACTGCTCCTATTATTCTGGCAAACTATATCGTCGCGGCAGAACATCAGAATATTGCCATAAAAAATCTGAGAGGTACTATTCAAAACGATATCTTAAAGGAATACATTGCCCGGGGAACCTTTATTTTTCCCCCAAACCCATCACTTCGCCTGGTAACCGATGTGATTGAATTTTGTTCAAACCACATACCCAAGTGGAATACAATTTCTATTTCGGGGTACCACATAAGAGAGGCCGGAAGTACGGCGGCACAGGAACTAGCCTTTACATTTGCCAATGCTATTGCCTACGTGGAAAGAGCACAAAAACGAGGGCTGAAGCTTGAAAAGTTTGGAAAACGTTTATCCTTTTTCTTCAATGCTCATAATGATTTTCTCATTGAAATCTCCAAATTTCGGGCAGCAAGAAAACTGTGGGCAACCATTATTAAAAACAGATTTGGTGTCACAAATGAAAAAGTGCTCCAATGCCGTTTTCATACTCAGACCGGGGGATCCACACTCACAGCACAGCAAATTGATAACAATGTGGTGCGAACAACAATTCAAGCCATGTCTGCGGTATTGGGTGGTACCCAGTCCCTACATACAAATAGCAAAGATGAGGCAATATCTTTACCTACTGACGAATCGGTAAATCTTGCTCTCCGTACCCAACAAATCATTGCTCATGAATCAGGAATTCCAAACCACCCTGACCCCTTTGGTGGTAGCTATGTTGTGGAACAGATGACCGAGGAATTGGTGAGTGAGTCACTGGAGATCATTGAAAAAATTGATTCTCTTGGCGGTACCGTTCAGGCAATAGAAAAGGGGTGGATTCAAAACGAAATTTCCAAAAGTGCATATGACTACCAGTTAAAGGTTGATTCTGGGGAAACAACTATCGTCGGTGTAAATAAGTTTGATGAGGATGAGGATGTTGTGTCCAACCTCCATGAAATTTCCACACTCTCTGTAAATACACAGATCAAAAACGTAAAAAAATTAAAACAATCCCGAGACAATCTACGTGTGAAAAAAACACTCGAGATATTAACTGAAAAATGCAGAGGGAATGAAAACCTGCTCCCACACATAATTGACTGTGTAAAAAGTGAGTGCACCATTGGCGAGATCACTCAAGTTATGAAAAATGTATTTGGTGAGCATCAATTTTCTGGTTGACCTAGTTTTTACCGTTTACATTTCTAAGAATTCATGAAAACAAAATTTGCTTTAGCTGTCTCATTTATATTTCACCCAATGATAATTTCTCTTGCTGTGTTTTCTGTCCTGATTTTTAGTGGTATCTCGTCAACTGTCAATCCATATTTAGTTTTATTAACCTGTTTCGTTTTTTCAAATCTAATCCCTATTACAACGGTAGTTATTTTAAAATTATCAGGGAGAATCGATGACTTAGATGCGTCCATTAAAGACCAAAGACAGTTCCCTCTAACCTTAGGTATTGGATATACCGCACTAGGATTTATTTCCCTTACCCTCTTGAACGCAAACCCGTTAACACAGGGGCTCATGTTTTGTTATATGACAAATACAGTCCTTACGCTATTGATCAACCGATTTTGGAAAATCTCGATCCACTCAATGGGAGTTTCCGGTCCAGCTGCTGCGCTGTGGGCTAATGGAAACCACTATCCATTTCTCATGATATCATTTATCGTGTTGGTCAGCTATTCACGGGTCATATTAAAAGCTCACACCCCAGCACAAGTTTTTGCGGGTGCTCTGCTTGGCCTTTGCAGTACCTATTTACAGTTGCAATTGTTCTTTCTCTAAAAATGAATCAAACATATAAAATGGTAAGAGCCATTCACAACCATAAATACTTCCTTATTTTTGTCATTCTAACCAGATTGATCTATTCCCAGGTCTTACCCTATGGAGAGCCCAAATATTTTTCTTTAAATCCTGTAACAACCTCCAAACAGGTATTCTTCACTGATGGGAAATTTAATATTTCAAACCTTAAATGGAAGGACGGCACTAAAATAATAAATGATAATAGTGTTTTGTATTTTTTGCATTATTCATTAGAGAAAGAAAGCAGTTTTTATGCGCTTTTGGACAACAATAATTTTCCTGAAAAAAGTGAGCTCTATCTAATTAATCCTACCGAGAAAAGCTGGGTCGGACCATATCGAAAAGAATATTTATCGAGAGAATCTATCTCTCTTACCGGCAGGATAAAATCATCAGAATTTATTTTAGAACTATCTGTACCCAAAAATACTCAGCCTCCCGAGATTTCTTTCCAAAAATTTTCTTACCAACAACCAAAAATAAAAATTTCAGATAAACTCCATGTTTATCCAATAAACACCTCAAGAGAGAATCCCGTTATTTTACTCACCGGTTATTGGCCTCCTACAAATGAAGCGGTCCGACCGTTCAGCCAAAATGCTTTATTAAATCCAGATGGATGGATCGGAGAAAATTGGGAGGAATTAGGTTACGATATCATCTCATTTTTTCCATCATTTAATCCCCCGGACTGCAATGATTGCGGACAAGGATATGGAGATTTAGAAGTGGACTATCAGGATACGTCAGAAGACTGGTGGAATATCGTTGAAACACATGACCCTGTTGCCATTATTACATTCAGCAGAGGCTACATCAACAACAGCTGGGAAATGGAATGGAAATACTATAATCGGCTCGGATGGATAGATGACTTTACACTCCCCTATCAACCCACACCTGCACCTCCCGATCAGGATTCTCCCATCAATCACATGAGGTTCTCCTCCCTACCCATGACAGAAATTGTTGAGGCCATAAATTCTTCAGATTTAGATCTCTATTCTTATATTGACTATGCTGAAGGGGCTGGTGGATATTTATCAGAGTACAAAGGATTTCACGGTGTCTGGTATAAAGGTCTCATGGAAAATGAAGATGAAACGCCGTGCTATCTCGCTGGGCATGTCCATGTTGGGGGGTTAGTTGACTGGGGCACAGCTCATGAAGCTGTTTTAATCACGGTTAGAGAAACAATCGATTATATTTATCAGCACATTCTTGCGCCCGGTGATGTGAACCGGGATGGGACCATTAATTCATTAGATATTATTATGGTTCTTTCTTACCTCAATGGTATCATCGAGCTAACAGACGAACAATTCTTTTTTGCTGATATGAATGAGGATGCTGAAATAACCACCCATGACGTTGTATTATTGGTAAATGAATTATTATTCGATGACCAGTGAGCAGATCAATAACGGTGCAGAGGCGATACCTTTATATTTATATCATAACCAGAAAATTTTCCATTCAGGTCTGTCTCTAATTCTTTGCAACATTCTACAATTTTGGATTGACTCATACCAACTCTCACATTAATCCCAAATAATATCACACGATGATTATCAGTTTCCACAACTCTAATATCATGTATATCTTTAATACGGGAATCGTCACCCCAGTGTTGCTCCAGGTATGCTTGTACTTTTATTACTAAGGGATTTCCGGGATGAACCGGGTCCATGTGTACCGTAGGCTCAACTCCTAATGCTTTTTCAAGGAGCTCTTCTACCTCCTCAGAAATATCGTGGGCAGTGGCGGTCGTTTCTTTTGCATCAACCTCTACATGAACGCTTACGAATTTATCCTGCCCATAGCTGTGTACGATTATATCATGAGCGCCTAAAACACCCGAGACATCCATCACAATATGCCTAATGGTTTCTATCTCCTCCGTTGTAGGTGGTTTCCCGATTAGATCGTCCACAGCATCTTTAGCGATCTCAAATCCCATGTACATTAAAAATCCTGCCACACCAAGTCCGGCCCATCCATCGATAGAAACATAGCCAGTTTTTCCCGCAACCAAAGCACCTACAACCAGTAAACTGGATAGCGCATCAGAGCGGTGGTGCCACGCATCTGCGTGAAGGGTTCCGGAGGCTACCATCGAAGATAAATAGTCTGCAAACCGTGCTGTGAACTCTTTAATTACAATCGTTAAAACTAGCAAGGTGATCATCCACCATTTTACCTTGTTCAAATCCCATACCGGATTGCGTATTCGGTCTATGGATACTTCAATGATTTCAATTCCTGCAACACAAAGTAAAATTGCAATGATCAATGTGGCAATATATTCTGCTCTTCCATGACCATATGGATGTTCCACATCCGCAGGTTTTTCAGCCTGTTTAAATCCCCAAATGACAATAGAAGATGTTACAACATCAGATAAGGTATGCAGTGCATCGGCAATAAGACTGACGGCCCCAATCGTTATCCCCAAAATTATTTTAACAAAAAATAAGAGTCCATTAATTCCAACGGAGATCCATCCCTGGAAAACTCCTATTTTATTTCTGTATGTTTGAGCAGATTCCCGGGTGTTAGGTACGAAATAGTTAGTAAGAGATTCAAACATGGTCTAAATCTAGTTGGTGCAGTGAGATTTTAATATGGTAATATGCAATTTTGGAAATATGGGTATAAATTTTTGTCGTTATCATTTAACTACGACCTAATAAATTTTGTAAAAAACACATATTTAACCAATCCATAAAATGGAGGAATAGTTCTATTCTAGATCATACCCTTAATTTTATGTAGTTTATTCATCCCGCCCCGGGCCAGGGCATATTCAAAACTCGATTTTATACACGCTGAACCAATCTCCCCATCCTTTCGCAAAGCAATATAAGCTACTTGA
>DASCRE010000062.1:0-6503 GCA_034408645.1 Fidelibacterota bacterium
CAAATGGAACCATGGATTCAAATGTCATTGTACCTGATGATACACCTCCGCAGGTATGTCCTATTTGTCCGGGGATTTAGTCAATATATTTCGATCACTTTCCCTATAATATAGTTCATCGACCCACCTCTTTGTAAAAAAGTGGGGATGGTGCTGTTGAAGTAGCAAATACCTGCCAACTGTCTCAACCACCTGTTATTTACCGGATATTACTTCCTGTTTGTCGTCATAAAACGCTCTGGCCTCTTAAGCCATTGGTTGAAGGTTCGAGTCCTTCCAGGCGTACACGAGATAAACCAAGTTCCTCTTCAGAAATGCCTCATTAATTGATGGGGCATTTTTGTTTCATACTTATTCAAACTCAATCAAATATACCCAAAAGTGGGACACACCCCGGTACACCAAGGAGTTGTGAGAATATGCAGGGTGGTGTGTGTTAGAATTTTTTACCCCATTCCCACTTTTTTACAAAGAGTGTTCTAAACTATAGAATTCTGAAATAGCAGCATTAGCTAATTGATCAGCTCTTTCATTCCCAGGATGACCAGAATGTCCTTTAACCCATTTCCATTCAATACTATAATTTTGAACCAATTTATCTAATTCTAACCATAATTCTTTATTTTTTACAGGCTTTTTTGCTGAAGTTTTCCAATCGTTTTTTCTCCAGTTATCAATCCATTGACTGATGCCATTTTTTACATACATTGAATCAGTGGTTATTACAATATTCGCATTTTTTTCAATTGATTTAACCCCCTCTATCACCGCAATTAATTCCATCCTATTATTGGTTGTTAATTGTTCATACCCCTTTAATTCTTTCGTAAAATATGATGATTCGATTAGAGCCCCCCATCCTCCAACTCCTGGATTCCCTTTACATGCACCATCTGTAAATAATTGAACTCTTTCTTTAATAACCATTATTCCCAAATCTACTCATCATCTCGCAAATGATGCTCTCTTTTTATTTTCCTCATTCTCACTTTTTTACAAAAAGTAGGGGGGCGAAATATATTACTTTGCGAAATGATTTATGATTACATCTTTTTTCCTAATAGTTTAATGAGATCTACCAGCCGATTGGAATAGCCCCACTCATTATCATACCAGTTAAGCGTTTTCACAAAACGTTTTTCTAGGACAATGGTAAAGGGTGCGTCAAAAATAGATGAATGGGGATTGCCGATAATGTCAGATGAAACAATGGGTGTATCTTCGTATTGTAGAATGGGAATCAAGCGATCTGTTTCGCTTGCTTCTTTTACTGCTTGTCGGATGTCATCGGAGTTAACATCTGTATTTAATTCAACATTCAAATCAACAATTGAACCATCCGAGACAGGTACACGCATGGCAATACCATCCAATTTGCCCCTGAGTTCAGGTAAAACCATTCCGACGGCCCTCGCTGCCCCGGTGGTAGTTGGTATAATATTTTCTGCGGCAGCTCTACTTCGCCGCCAATCCGAGTGAGGAACATCAGCCAGTCTTTGGTCATTTGTATAGGCGTGAACAGTATTAATAACACCGTATTTTATTTCAAAGGCATCATTTAGCACCTTAGCCATTGGTGCAAGGCAGTTTGTTGTGCAGGAAGCATTGGATATAATTTTATGATCAGATGTCAATTTATCTTCATTTACACCTATAACCACTGTAAAATCAATTTCATCCTTGGCGGGTACTGTAAGTAGAACGTATTCTGCACCAGAATCTATATGAGATTGTAGTTGCTCACGTGTCCTGAACACTCCTGTGGATTCAATGACAATATCAACTCCCAATTCATTCCAAGGTAAGGCAGAAGGGTCGTGCTCATTGAGCATTTTAATTGAGTGGTTAGATGTCGTTAAGACTCCACTATTAACATTCACAGAATCTTTTAATGGTCCCATGACGGTATCATATTTCAGTAAATATGTTAGTACGTCATCGTTTGCAAGATCATTAATAGCTACAACTTTTATGTCGTCTTGCCTATTTAAGATTCGAAAAACTGTACGGCCAATACGACCGAATCCATTTATTCCTATTCTCATGCTGTTTTTTCCAAGTCGCTGTACGCTTTTATGAGCTCCAGTATTCGCTGTGAATATCCATAACCATCATCATACCAGCAAAGAGTCTTCAACAGTCTTTCTGAAGCTATCATAGTAGCTCTGGCATCAAAAATCATTGAATGGCTGTCACCCACAACATCGCTGGATACAATAGGGTCATCTGTATAACCGATGATGGTAGGCTTGGAGTTTTCAGAGATATCTTTCATTAATGCATTCACATCTTGAACAGAGGGTGTTATTTGTAGTTGAGTGGTAAGGTCCACACATGAACCATCAGGGATAGGGACATTAAAAGCGATACCCTCAATTTTTCCTTTATGGTGAGGCATTATAGTTTCTACCAATTGGGGTGCCTGAGTCTGGTTGGGTATAATATTTTGTACAGCTGAACGGCTGCGGCGTAAATCTGACCGTACACTATCAGCTAGAGGTTGATCTGATGTATAAGCATGAACAGAGGTCATCATGGCTTTCTTTAGACCAAATTCATTATCCAAGATATCCAGCATCAGAGCCAAAACCTGCGTTGTAGATGAAGAGGGGGAAACAATTTTGTCATTAATAGAAATATCCTTATCATTCAATCCCATGACAACAATACGGTCTACAGGATCGCTAGGTGGTTTGGTTACGATAACCCGTTTTGCCCCGGAATTCAGATATTTTTCTAGATCAGTTCGAGTCCAAATCCGACCGGTGCAGTCAATAATGATATCAGCACCAAGGGCATCCCAGGGCAACGAACCCGGCACCGCACCGGTTAGTAAGCGAACCTTTTGCTGACCAAAATAAATGTAATTATCCTTTAGCTCTGTCTTAGCCTCCACAGGTCCATATACTGTATCATGTCCCAGTAAATAGAATAGAGCTTCGGGTTCAGCCAAATCGCTGATACCAACAAAATTAAAACGCGGGTCATCATAGCCAAGACGTAATAAATTACGACCGATGCGCCCAAAACCAACGATTCCTATATTAATTTTATCCGTTATATTCATTGTTAATATTACTCAATATTCAATGGGAAGAATAAAGATTTTTCCACGTACCTTATCGCCATCTTTTTTAGCTACTTTTTTTTATTGCCTCAACTGTAGGCTTTACTAATTTATCGTTTATGACAATTTCTAATCTAATTATTGTCGATTATATAATAATTAAGTTTACAAAATAAAACCTTCAATCGATAAAACCATTACATTTATTCAAGAATATGGATTTATAAAGCATTACATTTCTATTTTCTCACCCTTAATTAAATACCTTTACATAAGAAATAGAGCCATTTTACAATTAATAATCAAACTAAAGGAGTAATCATTGTCACAACATTCATTTCAAACTGAAGTTAGTCAGTTACTAAAACTCATTATTCATTCCCTTTATTCTCATAAGGAGATTTTTCTCCGGGAACTTATATCAAATGCTTCTGATGCTCTTGATAAACTTAGATATCTAACTCTGACGAATGATAAATATAAATCTATGTCTTTTGTTCCAAAGATAAATATAGAATTTCATGAAGGGGATTATCCAACTCTGACTCTAACAGATACAGGTATTGGAATGAGTAAAAAAGAGCTTGAGGATAATTTGGGAACCATAGCAAGATCCGGGACAAAAAATTTTCTTACTAAATTATCTGGTGATGCAAAAAAAGACTCGCAACTGATTGGACAATTTGGAGTAGGTTTCTATTCGAGTTTTATGGTTGCAGACAAAGTAGACGTCTCAAGTAAAAAAGCAGGTGGAAAAGAGGCCTGGAAATGGTCCAGTGATGGACAATCAGGCTATGAAATTACTAAAGATGTGAAGAAAGAAAATGGAACCTCTATAACTCTACATTTGAATGAAGAAGGGAAAGAATTTGCTAATAAGTGGCAAATAGAGAGCTTGATAAAAAAATATTCAGATCACATTGATTTTCCGATTTTCCTTACTTCCCCAGAAATCGAATATGATAAAGATGGAAATGAAAAAAGCAAGAAGCTCAAGACTGATCAAGTCAACAATGCTAAAGCTTTCTGGACAAAATCAAAAAATGATCTAAAGGACAAAGATTATAAAGAATTTTATAAATCTTTGTCCAATGATTCAGCAGACCCATTTGATTGGGTTCATTTTAGAGCTGAAGGGAACTTGGAATTCACCATCCTGTTATTCATTCCTGAAAAAGCTCCGCCAGATATTTTCAGAGCAGATTATCGTTCTGGGGTTAAACTTTATGTTAATCGTGTCTTCATAACAGATGATGAAAAAGAATTAATGCCTTCATGGCTTCGGTTCGTAAAGGGAATAATCGATTCATCAGATCTACCGTTGAATATAAGCCGTGAGATTCTTCAGCAAAACAGAATCATGGCAAAAATTCGGTTAAATTCTGTTAAAAAAATACTTGATAAACTGAAAGTTATAGCTGATGATAAAGAAAAATATGCTCAATTTTATGAACAATATGGTAAACTAATAAAAGAGGGTGTCTATCAGGATTTTGAACATAAGGATGCACTAACTGATTTATTAAGATTCAAATCAACAAAAGAGGATGGTCTTGTTTCATTAAAAGAATATGTGGATCGTATGGGAGAGGATCAAAAATCTATTTATTATGTTACAGGACAAAATCAAATATCTCTCCGAAATTCTCCTCTGCTTGAATTGTATGAGAAGAAAAATATAGAAGTTCTCCTTCTTGATGATGAGATTGATGAGATTATTATATCATCAGTACCGAAATATGATGAAAAAGAACTTAAATCTATCAATAGAAGTGGTGCTGCAGATGATTTCTCAGACGAGAAGGATGAAGATGCAGAAAAATTACTTAAACCAGTTATGAAAAAAATTAAAAAGATATTAGGAGAAAAAATAAAAGAGGTAAAAGTGTCAAATCGATTAAACGATTCACCTTCCTGTATCGTAGCAGATGAGAATGACCCAACGGTGCACATGCAAGAGCTCATGCGTTCCATGGGTCAAACTGATATGCCAGAGATAAAACCAATTTTGGAAATAAATCCCAATCATGAAATAATCAAAAGATTGAAATCTAAAATCAAACAAAAATCATTTGAAGATCTTACTTTTTTACTCTATGAGCAGGCTCTTATTCAGGAAGGAGTTAAGTTGGAAGATCCTTCAGGGTTCGTTGAACGATTGAATAGTGTTATTGTTAAATCATTATAACCTACAATAAATAATTAGTTGGACCTTTCAATGACCCTTCACTCAGTTTCAGTTATTATTGTTAGTTACAATGTAAAGAAATCGGAAGGTCTCGAAACTTTACTAATGGGTCAATTAATTAACTAGCAGATACTTGGAGATGCAAATTCAATATAATTTAGATGCCATATAAATTTATATCTTAATAAAGATCTTTTTCCGATACATCCAGTAAAGGATCAGCCACCACATTCCCAAGTTTGTTAAAGCAAACAGAAGAGAACCATTCAGGTCCCCTGCAAGAGGCTGAAAGACGGTTTGATACAGATAAGTGTATCCGGATACGGTTTTCTCATTCAAGATAAATTTAATTTTAAGTATTGTTTTGACCCATAGACCGGAAGCAGTAAAAAGAAAAATGGAATTCGTGCCAAAAATTACAAATGGATATGCCAACTTTTTGAATCCCTTTATATCTATAAAAAATATACAAATTGCCAATATTATGATAGCAATACCGCCAGTAAAAAGAACATAAGAGCTTGTCCAGAGTTGTTTATTGATGGGAAAAAAGAATCCCCAAATCCAGCCAATAATTGTGATGGGAACTCCCGCCTTCAAAAGATATTTTACTTTTTCTATCCCATTTTCCATCTCTTGTATAACGATTCCAGTAATATAACCAATTAAAACTGTAATGATTGCAGGTAACGTACTCAACAGGCCTTCAGGGTCAAATGGAATTCCGGTTCCATAATATAAATGAGCATCACCAAGTAGTGCTAAATCCATCCACCTGGGGAGATTAGATTCAAGCCCGTATGGATCCAAACCAATTATAATACCAAAACACCATAGAATAAACCAGTAAAATAAAAGAAGAATTCCTGAAAATATAACAAGTTGTCTATGATTTAATTTGAGAATCAGGAAAGCAGCACAACCATAGGATATTCCGATACGTTGGAGAACTCCCATGATCCGAAAATTTTCCCAGTTCCAATCCTGACGTATGAAAGGATAGGCTGAAAGTAGAAGACCGAACGCAAAAATGGTAAACATCCTGCCCAGAATTTTTTTTGTTATCTCCGGTGACAAGATAAAATCAAATCTTTTAAAAGAAAACCGCATAGCTACTCCAACTATGAACAAGAAAAAAGGAAACACCAGATCCGTTGGTGTACACCCATGCCATTTAGCGTGACGTAAAGGAGCATATACATGTGCCCATGTCCCGGGTGTGTTCACGACTATCATCAATGCAATGGT
>DASCRE010000063.1:0-9548 GCA_034408645.1 Fidelibacterota bacterium
ATGCTACAATACCAACTCCATTTAATATAGGCGGATCGGATTTTGACAGTAAGGTGTTGTTTCAGTCAGCTGATTCGTTAACGGAAAGAATGTTTAATGTTAGAAAGCATCAAGCATTCAGACCTGTGAGTGATGCAAGCGTGTTTACAGATGGACCTATTCTTCCGCCCTCAAACATAATCAATAACAGGCTGGTAGGGCGTTCAGCTTGGAATAGTAAGTGGAAGTTAATTATCCCAGGTAAGGCACTTTTGTATGATTCAAAGGAAGGCCTGGATATATTCCTACGGACGGTCAACGATATTAAAATTCATTTCGAAACATACTCTTATTCAGGAAACTAAAATGGACTCAAAAATAAAACAATTTTTAATCTTAACATTGATCTCTTGGTTGTTGCCATTTAGTGTATCTGCTTATCCTCCGGCTCCCCATCACACGTTGGAGGGGTTGGTTAGAAATGAGCAGGGAAGACCGATCATTGGCGACAACATAAAAGTAATGGCTGTCTCCATTGAAGGCGGCAGAGTTGTTTCTACAGTGAACGAGGTGTATCGCCCCGGGGTAAACTACAGTTTGAATGTCCCGATGGAATCAGGTGCTGGGGGGAATTTATTCAAGACAGACGCATTTAAACAAAAAATGGAATTTAGTTTAAAGGTGATAATTGATGATAAGGATTATTTGCCAATTGAAATGATAGGCAATACATCAAAGATGGGGATGCCAGGAGAAACCACCTATCTGGATCTGACGATTGGTGAGGATAGCGATGGTGACGGGCTGCCTGATGCATGGGAAAGAGGGATAGCGTCCTTCACAGGGACAAGCATAGATCAGATTGGGCCCAATGATGACAGTGACGGGGACGGATTAAGCAACATTGATGAATATATTAGTGGTAGCTATGCATTCGACAAAAACGACGGTGTCATCATTGATTTGAAGGGTATATCTGGTGAACAGGCAAGTTTTGAATTTTTGGGTATTACAGGAAGAAGTTATTCGATCGAGGTCAGTTCTGATTTTAAGTCATGGCAGTCTGCAACTTTTAAATTATCGGGTGATGATACGGACGAAGATCTTTATGATCATGTTATAGCTCGAAAAGTAGGCAACATTACTATCAGTGTGCCTTTAGGAACCACAGAGGTTTCAGAGAAGCAACTATTCTTCAAGCTTAAGGTAAAATAATAGAACCCATCGAGCTGTTTTATGTGCAAGGGTTCATTGGTGTTTGGTATGACTTGCATAATTATCTTTATTTATTAGTTCCTCATTCGAGCTTATGATTGTCTTGTAATTCCTAGCTCAAAATCATAACTTGGAATGTTATTCGGAATAACGTATTTCGTTTATTTGGGTTTATGATTTTATGGGAAATTACCAGTATACACTCAATTGCAGCAATCGTTTATCGAGGGTGACAAAGGAGACAATATTATCCATATTCGTCGTTTAATCCGGTGAAATTGTTACTGATATTATATTTTTGGTTGTCTGAAAACAGAAAATCAACTCTATCATCAATCATTCTACTTATTTTCAGTGCCAGTGGAAATGCAATTGAAAAGTCACCTTTAATTGTTGCTTCACCAATAGAAAAAACTGCTTTTAAACTACAGGGATTCGAAACAACGAGGGTTGATTTTCAGAATATTGTTTCTGTGGGGGCTGCATCAGAAAATCAAATTTTGTTGAACGGTTCAGGTGTGACTGCATCTGATTTCGACAATGATGGGCTTGTAGATTTGTTTTTTGCTGGGCTCGAATCCAGTAATATACTGTATAAAAATCATGGTGATTTTGTGTTTATGGATGTAACCCCAAATGCCTTAAGGTGTGCAAATCATCATTGCACTGCTGCAGTATTCGCGGATATCAATGCAGACAATTGGCAGGATGTTGTAATAGGAACGATTGGTAAGGGTGTTTTATTGTTTATAAACAACCAGGAAGGCGGATTTACCCAACTTAATTATGGGTCCAACATTCCACGAGACTGTGCAATATACGGAATTGCGATATCAGATTTGGGTAATGATGGAGATTTAGATATGTATATATCAACCTACAGATCGGACTCCATACGAAACAACAAAAACATAAAATTTGAATTCATGAATATAAATGGGCAAAACGCAATTAAGTCAGCGGTTGACACAAGAAATGGAACGAAATTCAATGCTGATCGGTTTTATTTGAATAAAAAAGGGCATATTTTTGAGTCCGGCCCATCTGATTATATTATAATAAATGAAAACAACACCGGGTATAATGCTGTAAAATCATCAAAATTCTTAAACATAATCGATGATGGACAAAATTTAGATCTAAACTGGGGGTTAGGTTGTATCTTTGCCGATTTAAACAATGACTTAAGTGATGATTTATATATATGCAATGATTTGGAAGGTGGAGACTTTCTGATTTTGAATGATGGGGGCACCTACCAAAATGGCAGGCATTTGGTCAGGAACAATTCACCAATGTTTTCCATGGGAGTGGATGTGGCAGATGTTAACAATGACGGCTTATCGGATATTTTCATTTGTGACATGTTAAGCCATGCGTTAATTGCGAGAAAAAAACAAACTTTAAGGTATCCCTACATTAGTTACTCGAAAAAAAAACCATTTTTAAGCCTTGAGAATAATAGGAACATGTTGTTTGTTGGAGACAGTGGTGAGTATTTTGATGAAATCGCGTATTATTCAGGCTTAGAGTCATCTAACTGGTCATGGTGCCCGATATTTTTGGATGTGGATTTGGATGGATATCAGGATTTATTTGTAACGAACGGATTTGGATATGATTTGGAGAATATCGACCTTGTGGAAGATGCAGAACAGGGTAATGCATATAACAGCGGTTATTTGATAAAGTTTAATAAGAATAATTTTGATGAAAAATATGTAAAGAATGAGAGGAACTTAGCTTTTAAAAATAATGGTAATTTGACGTTTACAAACAAGGAGAAGGATTGGGGTCTGGACTTTAACGGAATTAGCCATGGTGCATGCTTGGCAGACCTAGATAACGATGGCGATGAGGATATCGTTATAAACAATTTTTCCTTGTATTCCGAATTAGATCAATTTGGAAATAATGCAGCAGGAAGACTTTACTATTCTGATTCAAAAGCTGCCATATACCAGAATAATTGTGATAAACCCAGGGTTAGAATAAGAATATCGGGATATCCGGGAAACCCGAAAGGAATAGGTGCCATTGTTAAATTTAAACAATCAGGCCAAACGCAAACAAAGCAAATCAGGGCTGGTTCCAGATACTGCTCCTCAGATGAGCCAGCCGTCACATTTTCAATCGAAGAAGAAAAAGCAAACGAGATGCTCGTATTTTTGAATGGTAAAAAATCGAAAATACAAAATTTGAGACCGGGTTACCTATACACACTAAAGGAAGGGGATTTTAGCGATTTTCTTGAGAAAAATAAATTAAAGAACAAAAAAAATGAAATATTCGAAATTATGGGTCATACGGAAATATTTCATTACCCCATGGAAACACCAACTCACATCAATAATGCCGAGCATGTCAACAAGGATGTTTACCTAAACGAGCCTGTAATAGCAATAATTGAAACAGGACGGATTGGGGAGACGGTCCCAATGTTTAATGGAGGCAATATTGTCGATTTTAGTGTAAGGGCAACAATAAGGGAAGACAAGAATAATGAGGTAGGTAGATTGTATGATTTTTTTACACTGAAACATAAGAATATAGTTTATCTGTTTGAATTAAGGAACGGAATCGCAGATGAGGGTCAGTTTTACTGTAATATTGTTGTAAAGGAATATCAGTCGATAAATAAGAACCTCAAAGTAATAAAAAATTTCTCAATATCAGGATTTTACAGATGTTTTAATTGGAAACCCTCGGGAATTAAGGAGCGAATAGATCTAATTGTGGGAGGCGGGCCCAAACTCAATAATTACCCAAGTGGGTATGACACTTTAATGATTCCGTATGATTTGCTGCAGTCAAAATTTCTTGCAGGGGAATCAAAAATTATTGCCCGCCGATTAATGGTTAATGATATTCACATAGTGGATTCAAATGATGGGCAGACATGTGATATAATCCTGGCGGCAGAAGCAAGTTATATACATTACTTAAGGTGCGATAACGCAAACAAAATTACAGATATAAGCAGCACATTGGGGTTGAGACAACTAACTGGGTTTTGGAATAGCATCAGCAGTGGCGATTTAAATGGAGATGGCAAACTGGATTTCTTGTGTGGAAATGCATCACTAAACACAATGTATAACAGATATTCTAAACAGGGGTATTCACTAGTTTTTAACGCAAGAAAACAAGATCCGATATATCACGAGTCATTCATATGGAATAGTAAGGCATATTTGATGCAAAACTTAAATGAATTTAAAGGATTGAATCCATTGCTAGGTTTTCAATATACATCAAACAGTGCGTTTTCAGAAACCGGCATAGATGGGATATTTACGAGCAAAATGTCCAGTGTATCCATTACCAATTTGGAGAATTTGGTTATAATGTCTGGCGAGAATGGATACAGCGTTGAAATAATTGATGATAAAACAAACTATCTACCCATATATGGCTCATCCATAGATGATTTCAACCTGGATGGCAAAATGGATGTTTATGTATGCCAGGGTTATCCAGCCTATAAGAACGACGTTGAGCCTAATTTTAATTATAGTGGTTTGTTTTTGCTACAGGATAAAGCCGGGGAATTTGTAAGTTATAAAGGGCACGAAATGGGGCTTTCGCGTGATATGTTTAGCCCCAGATGCATACTTGCGCATGATTTAAACAATGATAACAAGCCTGAGATCATAATTGGTGATTACGGCAAGAGCTACATGACATACATCAATAGATCTAAGAACAAGGCATTTAAATTAGGCATCATAGGGGATGACGTGAGTATATTTGGGGCAAAAATAAAAATAAAATATGATTCTGGAGATACAGGGCCTCTATATGTGTACACGCCGCGTAAAGGCTATAGAACTGCAACCACACCTCAGTTCTGTTTGGGTTACGAAAAAAACAGAAAGGTTGTAGGTTTAAATGTGCAGATAAACAACAATGAGCAATACATACCTGTTAAACCGAACGTATACAGGTATACTCTTGAACTTAATTCTTTTTAATTGATGATGTTCGATAAAAAATTAATTCTTCTGTTTTTTCAAGAACATCCATAAAGTAATAATTTGCATCATTACCCTCAATCTCCTGGATAGTGACCCAGTCAACAAGATCCGTTGATCTTTCTATCCTGTAATTATACCCTATCGAGGTTTTAAAATAAATGCCAAAGTCATTACCTATTATTTTCCAAGTTAATTCTGTGTTGAAATTGCTTCCAGTGTTTGGGGTGTAGGATGCATCAAATTTAATATTTATCATTTCTAATGTTGCGGGATTATGGGCTTTGTCCTTTACAATTAATGATGTGAGTATAAGTCCGCCTTCTATGTTTTCGAATTTGTGATAAAGGGGAAAGGCCGTATTGTAAATTTCTTCTTCTTCTGTGTTCAGCATTTCAAGATATAAATCCTCCGGCAATGAAAAGACGGTATGTTCGTTTTGATCGGAATCCAAAATAGTGAATATAGCCTCGCCAACTCCTGAATGTTCATCATTTAAATTCATAAAGACAACTGGAAACCGGCTCGACTCATCAGGGGAATTGTCAAAATTGGAATAAAACCTCACCATTATTTTATCCTTATCAATTTCAGGTGCTGTAGCATCCGGATTTTCGTTGCTAAGAATGAATTTGAATAATGAAGGGGTAAATGAAGGATCGCTGTCGTTATATCTGAATACGTTATTTGCATCATCATATAACTCAATGTTCGCAATGGTGTATTCTCCAGAAGGATAATAACTCGGCAATACAGTCCTTAATATACATTGACCGGTCTCTGTGAAATACCCCGAATTACCGGAATTTACACCATAACCAAACATTTCAATATAAAATTCGTTAATTCCTGGCGACTTAATGTAGATAAATGAATTTAAGTCAGGGTTCATTGAGTAATTTTCCCTAACACTAAAGGAAACTACAAGTTCAGTGCCCTCTGCATCCAATGGGGTTAATTTAAACTTCATGCTTTCTGTCAACATTTCTGGCGGCGATAGATCCTGGGCTATATTATCAATCGGGAAAACAAGTTCATAATCTACAGGAAGAAAATTGTTGGAAATGCTGTCACCATAATTAATATTAATGCCGGCAATATAATAAATGGCAGTGCGTGTGTTTTTGTTGATTTTCAGGGTGGATTTTAATTTAACGTAGCCAATTTCAGTAAAAACATCCCCTGGTTGTGGGGCTAGCGTCATTATCTCAAAAAAACCAAAGTTATTCTTTATTAGCAGGTCGATTCTCTTTAGGGCAGCTCCTTGCTCCATTGATTTAGCTTCAAGCTCTACATCAATTATCTTGTCCTGATCCTCTTCCCCGCTAATGTAGATAGAGGTGCTTTTAATATGGGTATCATAGCTCATATTGTAGACGTCAGAGTCAAATAATATTGTTCTCAGTAGGTTTATTGTAGGCTCTGTGCAGGTTGGTGAGAATTCATTGGTGTATAGATAATAGATTACATTAGCGACGAATTCATTTTTTGGAGTGTCGCAAACTATTCCATAATATTCATGTATACGGCGACCGCCATTCGTCCATTTATCTGCTCCGTTATCGTATGTCCAGTCCAGTGCATTTTGCCAATATCTGTAAAGGTCATCGGTAAGGATTTGGGCAAAATAATGATTAAGAAATGATATCATTATGCCCTTGTAGGGATGACTGTTATCAAGAAAGTCATCTGCATGAAAAAATATGCACTGCTTAGTGAATTTGGTTTTATCGATATTATCGCCATCAACTTGAAGGCCTGTGGGGTCATTTGCTTTAGCGCAATAGCTAATATCTTTTAGTAGCCTAGATTTAAACCCAATAAAATTCAATGTGTTGCTGATATGACGAATTTCGGCGTCGCTAAATTCCTCGAAATATTTTTTTGGTTCCTCATTAAACGCATCCTCAAAATGGATTATGAAATTCTCATTGGATGTGGAATAGTAGTCTACATTATAAAGGAAATTACGGTAATTGGGGAGGTCGAAAATTGTTTTCACAAATTCAAATATAGACTCATCAAGCTTGTGGTAAAATGCCCTTGTATCGGGATGGTTAATCTGATTAATGGTCTCCTCAAAATATTTAACAGGCAAACTCAGGCTATAAACGCCATCTGCCTCATCTAGCGTAAAATTATTCCCAGTAGATAATCTCCATATTGATATGGGGAGATTGCTGTTGTTAAATAAGATGTCATTATAAGCACTCACTACATCCATGAATCGAATAATCTGTATTTCATTCCATTTTATGAGGCTGTCATCAACAATTATGTTATATTTGGCCCAGAGTTTTTTTGCAGCCGGCAGGGCCATTAATTTGTATTTCATCCCACTAAGAATCAAATCGCCCTCCGAATATCTATTGAAATTATAGTAATGCATGCCGTGAGAGAGGGTTGGGGATGAGCGGAAAAGATCAGGGTGCCCTTTCTCTAAATCCAAAACATTCAAATAAACAATATCATCTGCTCCATCTGCGCCTTCATTTCCCTGTAAATCAACTAATTCAATAAATTTAGTATCCCCAATAAAATTGCCACTTTGTATAGTCAATATGTAATGCCCTTTGGGTAGGGTTTCTATCTCAATAATATCCTTATTGACTGCTTTATACGCTTTAATATTATTACTATTGTATATGAATAGATCAAACACTTCTGTGTCAATTGGCGCGTTAATAGAGACTTTTAACGGGTTGTATTTCTTTTCATATTCATCCCCCAATAAAATCGAAATCATAAAAAGGTAAAAAATGAGTAAAAAATTATTTTTCATTTTGAGTAAATAATATAGTATTAAATACATTTGGAATAGCTGAATCCAATTGATTGAGTTATCCAAACCGGGCCAAACCTTTTGTTAGTCTGGACGGGTTAAATATTTGCTCAAAGTCGTAGAGTATGTCAATGCTGGGACGCAGGAAGGGCGTAGCCCGACCGAAGGCCCTGCATTGCCCTTTGTCTCCCTTCGTCTGCCGACGTTTTGTCTAATACGAAGCAACTATCTACTGTTGTTTTGCAAAAACGCTTAGATCGAAGATTTGAGAACCTTAATTACAGTTCAATGGACTTACCCCTGGTCGAGGTTACTTAAACTGGTCCATTTGAAGAGTTAGTCTGGGCGCCTAGAAAGGGCCCAGAAAATGAAAGGAAAACGATACACAACAGAAGCCAAAATTCGCATCCTACGGGAAGCGCAGAGCAGTGATCAGACGATACAGGATGTATGCCGAGAGAGGCAGATCAGCGAGCAGAGCTTCCACCGGTGGAAGCGAGAGTTGGGAATGCTTGAGCTCAATCAGGCCAAGCAACTCAAGGCGCTCCAACGGGAGAACACCCGGCTCAAGCGGATGCTGGCCGACGAGATGCTCGGTAAAGAGCTGTTAAAGGAGGTACTTGAAAAAAAGTGTAAGCCCCGGACACAAGCGACAGATGGCAGAGGAGCTTGTATCCGGGGATCGATGTACGGCACGAGCGGCCTGCCGGTATTTTGGGCTGAATCGTAGCACCTACGCGTATAGGGCGAAAGAAGCGGGTGCCTGGGAGGTAAAGTTGAAGGGAGCTTTGCGCCGGAAATCCAATGAGCATCCGGAGTTGGGATATGCGAAGATCACACGACTGCTCAAGCAAGAGAGTTGGCAGGTGGGGGCTCGTAACGTTCAGAGACTGCGGCGGGAGCTTGGGTTGGCGGTGCCGGCGAAAAAGGCCAAGCGCGGCCTGACCGGGTCACGGTCGAGGTGCTAAAGGACTTGATCGCCCAAAAGCCGGAAACAATGGGCCGTGTGGCCAAGCACTGGCTCGAGCGGGACGGCTCCAAGACGGGTGAAGAATTGAAAGCTGCTGGCAACTAAACCAACCCTCTCCACCACTTGAACGCTGAGGGGTTCTGGTTCTACTGCAACGGAGTGATTTTCTCGCATATCGCTGACTCTTCCACACCTAGCACTAGAGGCAGAAAACGGATTTGGGGCTGTCTTTGGAGGTTCAGATAAATCAAAATCGTTGCCGCAAACAGAGATATTCGCCGCTTTCCTTATGTTTTAGGGGTTTTTGGTGTAGAAGCCGAAAAAGTGTGACCAAAGGTGTGACCGACAAAACACCAAAAAATTAAGTCATTTATTATCAATAGGTTAGAGATGCCTGTAATGAAACACCTCCTACTAACAACAATCGCAGCCGTGGTGCTGGTGGTGTGTGCATCGCAATAAATGCACACCTTTAGTCAATTTTAATGGAGTCGACGCCAGCGACTTTTGGCATTAATATCATTTGACGACTTGAATCGACCATGAAAAAGACACTCATCACAGCAGCACTGGTTGTCGCGACTGTCGCGACTGTCTCGCTTGGCCAAGCGGCCGATTGGCCCAACTG
>DASCRE010000064.1:0-2893 GCA_034408645.1 Fidelibacterota bacterium
CCTCTGTCACAGTAAATGTTGCGTCATCTGAATCACTAAGCATATCGTCTGTCTGGTCGGTAGCGGTAAAATTAACGGTCTCACTACCCATCCAGCCATCATCGTAGCTAACGGTCACAACATTGTCACCATCAATATCTACCATCACCCCTCGGGTCTGCATGGCCTCAGGTAGCGGTGTAACTTTTAGTTTTAATCCAGTAAAAGCAGGATTATCTAAAACTTGAGAATTATTTGCTAACATATCTACGTTAATCATCATACCACCAAAGGCATCCTGCAGGACACATGAGCTCATGAGATCCGACCAGCCTGTGTTGTCCCAGGAAAGATTAATCAGGTTATCGCTTCCAAAGGCAAGGTTGATATCATACTCATGCTCTGAATAATCACCATCGTAAGCAAGGATCTGTGTATAAAAACGGTCTCCCCCCCAACCGAGCGCTGCGTCAAATGCAGGTGGAGGTGGGGCTGGCGGTGCATACATATCAAAATCGGTGTCATATCCATCGGTCGCGTCAGGGTGAAAACCAAAGTTCAAATCATAATTACTATCTCCGCCTGCTGCATTTATTGTTGCTGTGAAACCGGGCTCGGGCTCCTGTCCCTCTATCTCATATGACCAAGCAACATCATCCCCATCAAGCTCTGTCAGATAATCATCAAGATCAAATGTATCAAAGCTCTCTCCTGAAGCTACGCTCTGGTCCGGAATGTCGCCCACTATAGGGGCATCATCCACATCAACAGAAACAGTAACACTGACCGTTGACTCAATGGAAGGGTCAAATGCCTGATGGCTTGGATCAACAAGCTGAATAGTTATGGAGTGATCTCCATTTGGCACACCGGAAAGAGAAACTGGTCCTTCAGAATAAACCATATAATCACCGTAAGCATTCGCTTCACCATCAACAAGGACATGGACGTGACCATCACAATCATCACACCCTGCACCACCAATGGTGAAATCTGTGGTAGCATATTCTACTGTAAAATCCCCGGAACCAAGTGTCGAACCGTCAGCAGGACTCGTTATATCAACGGTGGGAACAGATGGTGGGGAATAATCAGTTGGGGTTACCTTTAACTTTAAACCAGTAAACGCAGGATTATCAAGAGTTAATGATGTCTCTGACAGCATATCAACGTTGATCATCATACCGCCAAAGGCATCCTGTAGTATACATGAACTCATCATATCACTCCAACCTGCATTGTCCCAGGTCACAGTGATTAAATTATCACTTCCGTAGGCGAAATTCACATCATATTCATGCTCACTCAGTTCACCATCTCCGGAAAGGATCTGGGTATAATAACGATCTCCACCCCATCCCAAAGCCGCGTCAAAGGCTGGTGGCGGTGGTGCCGGTGGTGCATACATATCAAAGTCACCATCATAGCCATCCGTTGCACTGGGGTTAAAACCAAATGTCATAGTGTAATAACTATCACCACCAGTTGCAGTCATCGAAGCTGAAAATTCCTGACCAAAACCAAAGGTCAAGATAAGCACAAATGAAAGAAATACTGACTTTACTCTAAGATTACTTAACATGTTATTCTCCTGCTTTGCTTTATTGAGTATTGAAAATTTCTGAATACATATCTTCTGAGGCTCGCAATAAATGCGCTCTGTTTATCAATGTTACAAAATTGATCTGTGAATTGTAATTCAGACTAAAATTATTTGTTATAAAAAAGGTGTCAAATATAGGTCTACCCATACTACTCTCCAAGAAATACCTGTGTTTTGTGTAGCAATAACTGCATCAAATTATTAGACAAATCTATTAAAAGAATCATTCCAATTTAGAAGAATAAATGTCCACATAAGAAATTCTATTTCAGGAGGATCATCTTTCTTGTTTTTGAAAACTTTTCAGTATTAATACGATAAATATACATACCGCCACTCAATCTCCGACCACTAACATCAGAGGCATTCCAATTAAGGGTGTATCGCCCTGGCTCCTGAAGCCCTTCATTGAAAACATTTACCAGCTTTCCAGTAATATCATAAATCTCAATATGAACAACCGTTTTCTCCGATATATCATACCCGATATTGGTTACAGGATTAAATGGATTGGGATAGTTCTGGTGCAGACTAAATGATTTCGGAACTAAATCACCATTATCAATAGACAACATTTCAGTGGCATCTATGTTAAAGGTAAATGTCTGCGTGCTCGGTACAGACAATTCCATATCATAGGCTTTAACATACCATGTCAACGAATAATTTGAAATCTGATTTTCAGCCATAGCGTCAAAGATAGTTTGCACAGGAATTGTCCATTGAGTGTTCTCACCCACTAATATTGAGTCACTTAAAAAATTATCCGTTCTAAATATGGTATACTCAATAGTATCTCCATCGACATTCTCTGACTCTGTCCATGAAAATATCAGGTCATCCAAAAGGTCATCATCATCGCCCAGAAAAATGGTATCATTGTCAGCTGGATTTAAGAGGGAAAACGCCATTGGGGGATCATTTACAGGGGTAATCTCAATAGAAACCACAGCCGTATCTGATAAAGTCCCATCGGTTGCACTAAAAGTAAAACTATCTGAACCATTATAATTGGTGTTTGGACTGTAGCTCAACACAGGAGCTGTCCCCGTTAAAGTTCCATTAGTTGGACCGGAAACCACCACATATGTTAGCGCATCACCGTCATCATCTGTACCCTCCAACAATATGGACACACCGCTGTCCTCAGCTGTAGTGAGAGACTGTGCAATCGCTAACGGTGCATCATTCTCAGAGGTCACTGTCAAAATGAAATTATCGCTATCTGACTCAACAGGATCACCGTTATCAGAAACTGTTACCGTTATAGTAGCTGACCCATAAAAATTAAGGGACGGGGTCAAGGTAAGA
>DASCRE010000065.1:0-4588 GCA_034408645.1 Fidelibacterota bacterium
GAGCTTTTGATGTAAGATTCAAAGATGGGTGGAGAGAAGTTAATGACTACGGAGAAGTAGAAGTAATGTCCACCACTGAGTCCCTTACTATTGCCTATGATATCAAGATAGATTCCGGTGAGCACATGAACTGGGTGCTTACCTCAGAAAATGGCAAAGATTACATCCTGGAAGGAACTGGAGAGGTCACAATTCCATCATCAGAGAGATTTATACTAAACAGGGAATCTGTGATTCCCGTCACATTTGCTCTGCACCAAAATTACCCGAATCCATTCAATCCAATCACGACTCTCAGATATGACCTACCATCAGATGCACTTGTCACTCTGAGCATCTATGATATGCTTGGAAGAGAGATAAACCAACTTGTTAACACTACTCAAGAGGCAGGATTTAAATCAGTCCAGTGGGATGGGACAGACTCCATGGGAAGAGCAGTAAGTGCTGGAGTATACATATACCAGATACAGGCAGGAGAGTTTGTGCAGACCAAGAAGATGGTGCTGTTGAAGTAACATTAAGCCCCTCACAGTAGAGGGGTTTTAAACCTTAATTTTTTTTCGAAGAAGATTCAAACATAAAATATTTAATATCCATATGCACAGATACGGTATCCACCTCCTGCTCTTCCTTTTCGGCCGCTTCAAGTCTATCTTGGATCTCTTTTAATTGTGCGGCGATCTCCCGATATTTCTTTTCCGAAACATTAAAAGTTTTACTTCGCAGAACCGGTTTTATCGGTTCATCATTATACCCTATAATGTGGTCTACAAGACTCATGACTTTTATATGATCCTCTGAAAGAACATTATGGATAAATTTTCTATCTTCCTGGTCTGAAGAAGGTTTAAGCATATCCATTTTCACAATGATGTTCTTGGCAACATTTAAATAATGCTTTTGGTTAATCCCGTTCACAACACCAGCATGTTCAGATTGAATAATACCAGCTGCCTCTAATTTTTTCAGGTGGTAATAGATTTTTTCCTGCGGAAAGTTAATAGTTTTTGCAATTTCCTCAGCTGTTAATGGTTTATCATATAACTCACGAACGATTTCCTGCCGTGTAATATCTACGATTTCTTTTAAGACTTTACGATCTTCGATAATATAAGAATCAGTTTGTGTCATTTATTGTGTGTTTCTTTAATATGGAAATTATATATTTATTGTAATATACTTTATCATTTAATTATATTACAATGTTTTAAATAAATATAATATATAGGCTTTATTAAGAAAATCCATATTTTTTATATAGTTTTATTATCTTAGAGTTATTACCATAATTTTTTTATTAAGGGGAAAAATGAATATTAATCGAAATGTTATAAACTTAATTGGTTTAGGAATTTTATCTGCCGGATCTATTGTGCAAGCGGAAACAATGGATATCCTGAAAAACCCTGTTTTAGAGATAAATCGTGTTCATAAGGCAATAATAATTGATGGAGATCTCACAGATTTAGAGTGGGAGCAGGCAGTAGGCACAGATTATTTTGTGGAAATCGAGCCAGGGGAAAATATAAGACCACCGGAAAAAACAGAAGTGAAGATTGCCTACGATGACCAAAACCTGTATGTGGCATTCTGGGCTTTTGCAGATCCCAAGGATATCCGTGCTTCTTTCCAGAAACGTGACCACGCCTGGATGGATGATTTTGTAGCTATTTTTCTTGATACATACGGCGATGCCAACACCGGAACAATGATTGGAGCAAATCCCTATGGGATACAAATGGATGCATTAAATAATGGTGGGGGGGACGATGATCCAACATTTGACCTGGTTTATGAATCCAAGGGAATAATCACCGATAAAGGATACCAGGTGGAAATGGCCATCCCTTTTTCAAGTTTATCTTTTCCTGATAACAATGTGCAGGAATGGAAAGTGGGGTTTTATCGCAGCCTGCCGAGAGAAAAACGGTCACAGATCATCTGGGGCGGGTTTGATCGTACAAACCCTTGTTTTTTATGCCAGATGGGAACGTTAAAAGGTATTCAGGGTATCAACCAACATGGAAGTTTTGAATTTCTTCCGGCAATTGTCGGTTCACAGGTTTCAGAGCTTGATCAAATTAATACGCTTCAAAAAGGGACAGCGTTGGGCGAAGCATCTTTGGGAATAAAATACAGCTTAAGTTCTGACCAGGTTGCGGAACTTACCATCAATCCCGACTACAGCCAGGTGGAAGCTGATGAGGAGCAGGTGGACGTGAACACAACATTCGCTCTCTTTTTCCCGGAAAAGCGTCCTTTCTTTAATGCCGGGAACGACCTGATCGATACCTGGATCAATGCTATTTATACCCGATCCATCAATAATCCTATTGCTTCCGTACGGATGATTAACCGGGGACAGAAAAATTCCTGGTATCTGTTGTCGGCAATGGATGAAGATTCCCCATACATTATACCGGGTGAGGAGCAGAGTTTTTCTGTATCCGAAGGACAAAGCATATCCAATATTTTTAGGTTCAGGCGCACATTGGACGAAGCAAGTTTTTTTGGTATCCTGGCAACAGACCGTCGCATGGTTGACAATGACGGCAGTGGGTCCGTTGTTGGCTTTGATACCCGCTATAAGTTTAATAAAACCTACCAGGTGGAATTACAGACACTTTTCAGCCACACTCAAGAGCCAAATGACTCTCTTTTAGTGAATAATACAATCTTCGGAGATGATAATACCTTCACCTTTGATGGAGAGTCTTTTTCGGGTAACGCAGTGGAGCTTGAGTTTCGTCGCGAGACCAAACACTGGGGTATAGAAACAGGTTATGACCACAGGTCACCTGCATTTAGGGCAGATAATGGTTTTATTTCCAATAATAACCAGCGCAGGGTCTATCTGCAAAGTTACTGGGTATATACACCGGATAAGATGATCAGCAAAGTGGTCGGAGGGTTTCACTCCGGCATTGAATACAATTTTGATGGGAAGAAAAAATCACGTTATACCAGTTTTTTTGGCAATGTAGTGCTGCCTCGCCAAACCCGGTTTAATATTAATATTTCTGTGAAACCTTTCACCCGATTCAAAGAGGTGGATTTAGAAAACCTGTGGGATCTAAGTGTTAACATTAATAGTCATTTCAATAAATCGCTCTCACTTGGTGGCAGCTTCAGTAGGGGTGTTAATACTGTGACGTTCCTGGATGTCCCTGAAAAAGGAAACAGTACTTCCTTTTCCCTGTGGACCAGACTAAAGGTCTCGGATCGAATGCATGTGGGCGGAACATATGAAAACTATCAAATGACTACTCTTGATAAAAAAGAAGAATATTATTCCGGTTATTTAACAGGAATACGGATGAATTATCAATACAATCAGGCACTCAGTTTTCGTTTACTGGGGCAGTATAATGATTTCAGCCAGACATTTCAGCTACAGCCCTTACTGAGCTATCAGCCCAGCCCGTTTACGATCTTTTATATTGGTTCCACATCGAACCAGATCGCTGAAAATCTGAGCATAGATTCTATAATGGAAGGACAGGTGCAAGACCGTCAGCTGTTTTTAAAATTTCAATACCTTTTCAATTAAATTATAAAGGAGAGAGAAGATGAATACAAAAGAAAAACTTGAATTGTTGTGGAAATATCTATTGTTACTTGTCATAGCAGTATTCCTGATTCGATTTTCTGGAAAACCTCATTTCAAAATGATGGGAAAACACTTTAACCATGGAAAACATGAGATGTCCTTTTATGGAGATGACGACCATGAAATAGATGTCCGGGTAGATCAGGAAATAGTGGATGGAGATACGATAATGAAAGTTATAGTCAACGGCGAAGAAGTGGATGCGGAAGAGTATGACATGAAAGGAGGCAGTTTTAAGTGGAAATCAAAGGACGGAAATGTGATGGTGATTGATATTGACGATGACCACAATGAAGATCATAAAGAAAAAGATGTTCGTATTATCAAAAAGAAGATTATAATGCGGGATGATGGGTAGATTTGGATATGAGAGTTAAATTAAAATCACTCGCTGTGGTAGCAATCTGTATCAATAACTTAAAAACCATACCTAGTCCAGAGGTCATCACCTAGGTCAGCGCTTTAAAAAATAATTACATGAGTAACCTTTACTCTAATTAACAACTATAGAGGAGAAATTATGGATTCAAGGAAGAAAATATTTCTGGTTTTATTTTATGTGCTATTAAATAGCGGGGGAATGGTTTTAGCGCAAAATTCTCCGATTGATTTTGAAACTGGTGGTTATGGTGCCACTTGGACTTGGACTGTCTTCGAGAATGGTAGTAACCCTTCCCTTGAAATAGTGACAAATCCCAATACTGGAGGTATCAACTCATCAGCCACTGTAGCGAAGTTTACTGCTTTACAAGCTGGTCAACCTTGGGCAGGCTGCGAATCCTTGCACGGTTCAGATATTGGGACGTTCTCTCTAGATGCAACCAATAGCACACTAAAAATTATGGTATATAAACCCGTAATCAGTGATGTAGGTCTTAAGTTTGTAATTCCAACTGGCGGTTCACTTGGAGAAATCAAAGTTGCTAATACTGTAACCAATGCATGGGAAGAATTGACCTTTGATTTTTCAAGTCA
>DASCRE010000066.1:0-6847 GCA_034408645.1 Fidelibacterota bacterium
GCCGCGATTAGAACCACAAGTATTCGTTGTTTCATGCAGAAATTTACACAAAAATTGTCCCACAAACAAAAAAGCCCCCGTGAGGAGGCTTCATTGTCTACAGTGTAGCGTTCATACTACTTCAATAAGACCATCTTTCGGGTCTTAACAAAGTCTTTGGTCTGTAATTGGTATAGGTACACTCCAGCACCTACCTGTTCACCATAGTCATTGGTAGCATCCCATGTAACCGAGTGATAACCTGGGGGTATGCTTTGCATACTGAAAGTTTTCACTTTCTGCCCCAGCATATTGTAAATAGTCAGTGTAAGATTACTTACCTCTGGTAGGTCAAAGCGTAATGTGGTGGTAGGGTTAAAGGGGTTAGGGTAGTTTTCATGGAGACCAAATTCTGTTGGAACACCATCTTTGTAAACCCCTAAATAACTGTACCTGTCAATAAATAAGGTTCGATCGGTATTCGCAGCGGGGATAGTGTCATTCCCATCCGTTACCGCCAATGAGATTTTCCCCGTAATCCTAGGGAGCATAAAAAACTCCGCAGGCCAATAAAGATCTGAAAAGTCAGTGTAAGGCACTAAAATACTGTCATCTGTCACCGTAACTATCTGCCGATCTGGCATTGTGATGAAATATTTTATACTATCTCCATCTACATCACGACTGATTGTCCATTTCAACAGTTTTGTACGAGTATCGC
Source organism: Fidelibacterota bacterium (assembly GCA_034408645.1). Taxonomy (GTDB): domain Bacteria; phylum Fidelibacterota; class Marinisomatia; order Marinisomatales; family AB-629-J13; genus AB-629-J13. The sequence goes on from DASCRE010000066.1 coordinate 701, forward strand.
TTTCTTCAATCGATATTGTATCTACTTCAGCGGGTGACAACCAAGTAAATACTGTGGGTTTATCATTAACAGGATTAACAGTGACCGTATATGTAACCGCTGTTGTGTCACCATCATCTATGTTGTTAGCAGTACTGTCATCGCTGAACAATAGTGTAAAATCAGTAACACCATTCCAGTTCGCTTTGGGCAATATTGAGATATCCAATGCATTGTTGCTCCCTGGCGTCAAAATAATTTCTAAATAATTCGAATTTTTTATATAATTCGTAATTTTATCGTTTTCAACATCGGAGTATGTAATCGAATATTTGTACTCAGTATCTTCATCAAAGTTCAGGGCTGTCTGACCCGCATTGACAACAGGTGGATCGTTTACAGAAACTACTGTAACTGAAACAGTTAAAGTATCAGCTGCATTTTCAGTATCTTTAGCATAAACGCTAATAGTTCCAGTCCCATACCAGTTCAATATCGGTACAATTGTCATTGTATCCTGTTTTACGGACACGGCGATTGAATCGTTATTTGACGTGGCAGAATATGTCAGCGTATCATACTCAAGATCTACTGCTTTGACCACACCCACAAATGAGTCATCTTCCAGTAAACTAACATTAGCTAAATAATTAGATGTAAAAACAGGAGGCCCATTCACATGAGTAACCGTTACATATATATTCTTAGTAATATTGGAATAAGTTGAGTCTGAAAGAGTGAAGGTAATGCGTGAGGTGCCTAAATATCCCGTAGTAGGTGTAATGGTCAATGTGTCCATTGCGGTATTTAATGCAGCCGTTAAAGAGTCGCTTTCCATCTTAATCGCAACCGTAACCGAATCACCATCAAGATCACGAACAAGAACAGGCACTGATGTGGTTCGATTGTCTTTTATTGTGAGATTTGATATCACAATGCTTGGCGGTGAATTTTGGGTACCACCTGAACTGACATCAACGATATCAATTTCACCGCTGGCGACTGCGTAGTTGTTATATAAGGTCGTATCGATGACGGCGCCATCAACATCTGAACCAGCATATACATATGCCTTCGGAAAATAAATCCCCACGGGAACTTTAATTAGCGTATCAATATCAACAGAAATTGCTTTGCTGGAATATGAGTCATCGTCGATTGAATTATATGTAAGAATATCAATGATTCCTTTTTCATAATTCAGATCTAATGAGTCTCCTTGCAGCATATAGTGAACAACACCGCCATATTTTGCTAACGTATTTTTATCGCCTGCAATCTTGGAACTGCCCGCATTCCGGAATTGAAATGTAAGCCCAACTATGTCACTGTCACTGGGGACCCCGTAATAAGTATACGGATTACCAATGGTTAGCTGATATGTATTATCCGCCACCCGGGATACTTTTGGTGAACTGGTACTGTCATTTTTTAAATAGAGTGCTGTTATTGTACTATCACCATAACTACTGGGTAAAATAACACCAGTGTTGGCATAGACATCTCCAGTATAGTCCAGTAATTCACCTGTACCTCCACTGGCATCCGCATGGAAATAGACGGTAATAGAATCATTATTATCCGGGTATACTGGATTCGTTGAGACCACAGACGTGTAATCTAAATACACGGCAACATTTACATTATTCGCAGAAACGGAACCACTATTGGAAACTTTAATTGTACCGCTGATTTTGTTGTCTTCTGTGCTAAAGTTCGTAGGGGTAAGACTCAGATCTATTTTCCCATCCGCATCAGTTACAAATACAGTACTAACCGCAACACTGTCATCAAATATATCTGCATTGTCCAAGTAAGTTATTTCAGATGTATAAGCATTATAAGCATACCAGCCAAACATGTATTCTCCCGGTGTTAATAATTCTGAACTCAGATCAAATTTATCTGTGATTGTCCTATAATAATTTGATCGGATTCGATTGACACCTAACGGAATATCAACAATTTGAGCTCCGTAATTGTTCCATATATCAATTGGCTTAAGGTTCTTTCGTTCACTTTCTGGAAATAACACCAAGCCATAGGTTCCCCAAAATACTGGCGCAGATCCATTATTGCCGAGAGCAAAACTATAATTCACTATAGAGTCCGTGAGCGTTATTTCATTCTCTTTAAAAGGATACGGGTGAATATTGGAAATTGCCTTGCCATCGATGTAAAAATAATCGTCATAACCGCTTCCAGTGGGACCCTCATACAGGCCCCATTTGGCTGGAGAACTTTGAAAACTTGCGATTCCACCTTGTTCCACATTGATACTCAATCCATAAAGAGCCAAGTCCAGATCGTTTGTTAAGACAAGATCGTGGCCGATATATTGAGGATAAGTATCTAAATCGTAGAAGTAAAACCATGCAGTAAAGGTTTCTGCGTAACCAGATCCCAAGCCATCCTGCCAATATCTTCGATATGGGAAATCATTATTAATGGAAACGTTACTCCACCAGTTAACATAAGATGTTATGTAATAACTGCTCGCGGGCGCATCACCGGTATTCGAAAGCGTGTATTTTATAGCGACATACCCCGAATTATTTCCCCCACTAACTATCGTATCAGTTTCAACAACAACATTGGCTGTTCCTGCTCGATTATATTTTTCACTCGTTGTTGTGTAATAAATATCTTCATCAGCTTCAGCACTGCTATCATATGTCTCAAACGAATTTAACCGCATACCAATTTGGTAGTCTCCCGCCGGAATGATTTTCCATAGGTTACTATCGGCCAAAGCCAGCGTATTTAGTGTATCAACAAAATAAGACTCACCAGAAAGGCCTAAGTAAGCGAAAGCGCCAATGCGGTAAGCTTCATAGCCTTGGTACTGCGGATAGCTGCTTGAATACACACTCGTGTTAGCATAACCACCCTGTGCCGTTGACTGTAATAATATATCAACGTAGACGGTATCCTTTGGCCCACTATTATAATTTGCAACTGCAAATGACAGATTTTCCAGGATAGGAGTAGAATCAGCAGCACTAACTGATAAATTAGAGTCTAACACACTGGATTGATATCCAAAATATGTATCTAAATCATAGAACAGAAGGCCGGCATGTAATGTATCACCCATACTGACACCACCACCTCTAGGATTATTATTATCTTCATTGTATTCTGTAACGTAATCATTAGGATCAATATCGATATGTAAATAATAATCTCCTGATGGTATTGCAGTAGATACCCACCCTACAGTAGGGTCAAAATATTGTGCTTTTTCGTTCAAAAAGTCGAAATCTTGCGAAATTTCAACATAATGACTCGTATCCAAAACCATAGTATACCAGTTACCCATCAGGTAGCTGTTCCCATAGTCCACAAAGTCTGAATCTGGACTGGCTACATTGTAAATATAATGCCCTCGTGCAGGCGCATCACCAATGTTCTCAATCTGAATGTCAATGGACACAGTAGAATCTGTAGAACTATAGCTTGAGCTGTCGTAATCCATTACAAGATCGGGTAAAAACCCACCAGCGTTTTTGTATTCAATCTGGTTATAAAAGTATACATAAGATATATTATCAAGTTCCTTTACGTCATCATCCGCATCAATACGTGCACCTAGGTAATAGGAACCATCGGGAATATCTAAAAGATGAAGAGAAATAGAATCAATGAGACCGCCGTCGGTATAACCCCCAGCACTTAATCTGTTGATAAAAGCCTCGCCTAGATAGAAATCCGAACTAGTAATAGTCGTATTGTAGCTTAGGTACCAATCAACATAGAAACTGCCAGCAGCACCGGTACCATTATTTTCTACGGAAAGGTAAACATCCTTGAGCACGGAAGTGACTGTATCATAATTGAAGTGGTTATAACCGCCGAAATTTATAAAGGCCCGCAGTGCCGGCAGGGCATTGGATTGATAAGGGATTGTTGGACTTGCCCAATAATAGGTATTATTATCCTCTTTGAGTTCTTCCACCTGATCAGCGTAATCAATTATAAAACCAAGGTAAAAAGTATCAGAAGGTATGTGAGCCTTGTATAAATCCAAGTCAAATGTATCAGTATGTGTACGATAGTATTTACTATTCAGCCAATGACCATAACTATCATCAATCAGATTGTCATATTGGGTTATATAAGTATTTTCAGATAGATACCACCCAACATTATAACTTCCTGACGCGGCATCACCATCGTTCAATACCCCAACCGTAATTGCTAATTCTTGGCTAGTTGTATTGTACGAAAAGGTGCTTGATGCTTCTTGGCCAGTATATAAGGTTAAGTCTGGAAGGCCAGAATAATTATTATATTTCAGGCGATTTTTAAAATAAAATTTATTGTCTGTTTCATCACTTTCATTAACGTTTAGGCTAGGATCTACAATTGCACCTAAATACCACTCGCCGGCCGGAATAGTGGTAGATTGGCCGAGTTCAATCGGCGACTCTAATACCGTGACCAAATAGGCTCCGCGTTGAATTTTCGGTACAAATGCCCATCCAAGGTAGGCGTCCGAAGTGGATATAAATGTATTTGAAGACAAATAATAACTGATACTTGTTGGATTCGATGCTACTTTTCCATCATTTCCAATAGATAGATAGATATCATTAATCGACTGGGTAAGAGTATCATATGTAACCTGATTTAGACTCCCTGTTCTTTCGTAAACAAAGAGGTTTGGTTGACCATCACCAGAATAGGAGATGGAACTAGTAAAATACCAAAGGTTATTTGACTCATTGCTCTCTTTGACTTCATCGAAAGGATCGATACTGAAGGTAAGGTAATAGGAGCCCGTTGGTAAATCTTGGAATTCATCCAGGTCACTATCTAACGTAAATTTGTGAGTAGAATCCACAGCAAGGCTGGAAAGCGTGTCAACTGGAAATGGGAAATCATACCTATTTGTACCACTTGTATTTGCTGATATTATGAATGAGAAAGAAAATTTTCCGGATGCTACTGTCCCATAATTGGAAACATAAACATATGATTCAATTGTATTTGAGTCAGAATCGAAGGAATACGAGGCGCCATATGTCGTATCCAACGTCAAATCAGGTTCACTGCTGACTTTTCCGAGTGCGTTAAGTAACTCGTCCTGGAATGCTGCAGATGGATTTTCTGCGTTGTAAACCATCAAATTAGATTCAGAAAAAATTTCATTTTGCTCATTATTTTCTATTATCTGTTCCGTAAGCTGTGAGTTGTTTACCTTTTTTTCTCCACTTCTAATAGATTCATTGCTAAAAAGCAGGGCGGGTTGATAATTGCCAGGTCTGGCTTGAACTGCCTCAACAGAATTACTGGGGAATTCGGGTTCTTTTTCACTAGTATAGTTTGTCCTTTGTGGAATTTTATCAATTTGCGATTGAGAAGTTCTGCGAATTTCACTGCTCTTTTCACTCATGAAGGCTTTTTCCGACGTGTATTCTAAACCCAAATCAAATAAATTGTTTGATCCCCTAGAATTCTGATTGATTAAATTTGAATTTGATTGAATGAAAGACGACCGCTCATTTAATTTATTTTTTTGGGAGGGGTGTTCATTTATTTTATACTGTGCATTATTATCGAGGAAAATTATACGATGGGGTGACTGAGACTCCTCAGAAACAGCTGTATTGTCACGATCTAAAGGGATTTTTTGACGATCTAATGGTAAATCGATATCAACATTTTCTAATTCAGTGGGGTATTTATCTACCGATTTAATTTCAGTGCGTGAGCTTGTTTCGTTCTCAGATTTACTGTTTGGGGCCATCTGTTTGAGCGCAGACTCGTTCCCCTCTGCATCTTCAGATAATTCTTTGGTTTGTGAATTTTTTATATGCTCGATTGTAATTTTACCATCTTCACCAACAATTATCTTGGCCAGAGCATTTACTTGAGACCTTTTTTGGCTAATTAAAGTTGCAGGATCTGATTGATCTACAGATTGTTGGGAGAAAACTTTGATAAAACCTGTAAACAGTAAGAAAAAAATAACGACTTTCTTCATGATGAACTCCTTATATGAATTGGTAAGTATTTTGGGATGTAATTCCCCTGACAGGGAATTTCTTCTCTGTAAATTTGACGAGAACTATCTATTCGATTATATATCATAAGCATCCACTAAATTTTTTTGCAATGACTGCCCAAATGCAATTAATGATAGGGCAATAGTGCCTTTATTCA
>DASCRE010000067.1:0-1542 GCA_034408645.1 Fidelibacterota bacterium
CCAAACAGAAGGAGAAAGGTCGCGAATCCCGATTAGACGGAGTTCCGAAGACACTTCCCGCACTGATCCGCGCTCAACGGCTACAGCAAAAAGCAGCCTATGTGGGCTTCGACTGGGAGGACGTGGACCCTGTTTGGGATAAGATCCATGAAGAATTATCTGAACTCCGGGAAGCTCACAGCAAAGGCGATAAAGAACATATTTCAGAAGAGATGGGCGACCTTTTCTTCGCACTGGTTAACCTCTGCCGATTCCTGGACATCCCTGCTGAAGATGCTCTCCGGAAAACAAACGAGAAGTTTACTTCCCGCTTTCGGCTGGTGGAGAAAGAATTGGAGAGACGCGGCTCCTCCGTGGATGAGGCATCGCTAGATGAAATGGACGAAATTTGGGAACAATCTAAGTTAGAAACTTAGATACTTTTATTTCTGTATTAATATCTTTCTAAATCCCTCATAGCATCTTCAAAATCTTCCATTGCGTCATCGTATTCACCAACTGCTCCACCCACCGCAGCAACTGCTCCTGTAATAATCACAATCATGGCTATATTAATAATTACTGCCACTAGTCCACAAACGAGTCCAGCAATTGACATCCCTTTCCCATCAGCTTCGCCAGCATTGACTTTTTTCAACGAAAGTGCACCAAAGATAATAGCTAATACGCCTGGAATAAAACCCAACCACCCAATACAGGGAATAAAAGCCAGTACGGCGGCTACGATTCCAAGAACCATTGCAGTCACCCCGAGAGGGTTACCTTTTTTCTGTTTTTCTTCAGTCATTTTATTTTCCTTTTTTATCTCCCCTATATAACCTTTTCTAAGAGAGAAATAGGGGATATTTTCTACTGTTTACCTAACCAACTTATTTAATTTAGTTACTCACTAAATTAGTAACAAACTAATTTAATTTCATCGAAGCAATCGAATTATACCTTGAAGTATTAATAAAGAAATAATAACAAAAGTTGTTATCAACGAATGCGAAAGAAATGTTAGGCATAATCTTTTTAAGCCCCTGTTCACTTTTACTGAATGGGGAGATACAAACCCAAAGATTCCTAGAATCCATGCTGATAATAGAGTAAAAAATAAGAATGGATTTAAAGTCAAAGCTACAGACCAATTAAGATTGTGGAATGCTATATATGATCTTGTACCTCCGCACATAGCACATTCTAAATTCCAAAGGATTAAGGATGGACATGTAGTCTGAGGATACATTTTTGCAATAAAATATCCTAAAACCAAAAAGGGAGGAATGGATGCAAAAAATCTATACTGATATCTAGAGAGCATTAATTGTATCTTCTAATTATCTTCAACGCTTCCCGCCGGCTGAGGGGAGCCAGTTCATTCTCATCTATAAATTTCTGAACAACTGTCGGATCCGTTTTTGACTGTTCCCGCAATGCCCAACCTATTGCCTTCTGAATAAAGAACTCATCTGAATCTGACAGCTCTTGAATCGTTGAGAAGAGTAATTTCTCATCCGTCTCTTGTTTATACTTCAGCTGAAAGAGGATACAGACCCGCTG
>DASCRE010000068.1:0-2312 GCA_034408645.1 Fidelibacterota bacterium
GTTTATCTTTTATAAAAGATTTAAGTTCTAGTGAAAGGACAAAATTTCGTGCAGTGATTTCAATATTCATATTATCTCCAATATCATTCATAATAAATATAATATATTATTCACCAAAAGTAAAGCATCTAACAAAAAAACCTCTATAAAAGAGACTTTCTAATTTATTGTCTAGGTGGCAGGATTCGAACCTGCAACCCCCTGCTCCCAAAATTTCTAAAATATATCACAGACTGGGGGAGGCTTTTAATTAAAAATTAATTGACATGCTAAGGTTTAATTTTCTCTTTGCTTTAATAATTATTAATGTTTATTTATATCAGTTAATATGTTTTTCAAATCATAAAAACTTGTAATAATATAATCAGCATCCATTAAAAAATTTTTTTCTATAGACCCCTCAATAGCTATGACATAACTTCCCGCGGCCTTTCCTGCTTTGATTCCATGTATTGAATCTTCAATAATAATACACTCATTAGATTTAAGGTTTAAACGATTCATTGCAATTAAATATGGATCTGGATTAGGTTTATGTAGATTAGTATCTGAAGCAGTTATAATTAAATCAAATTTTTTGCGAATTGATAATAACTTGTCAATATGATTAACTAATTTTGGTCCAGTGGATGTAACTAATGCTAATTTATATTTTTGTTTAAAAATAGAATAAATTTCACTAAATCCATTCATATAGTGTAATTTTTTAGTCAAAATTTTTTTAATAATTTTTCTTCCTTGAGAAATTAAAATATTTCTTGGAATGTTGATATTAGATTTAGAATAAACTAAATTATAAAATTGTTTTTCGGTACAACCTCTAATATTAAGCCAATCTGAATCATCAAAAACAACATCATATTGAGAAAGTAATTTTTTTTCAGATTGATAATAAAGCTTTTCAGAATCAATGACCACACCATCCATATCAAATAGAATAGCTTTTATATTTTGATTAAATAGCTTGTTCATGATTACTAATGATTACTTTGTGAATTTTTATTCATCTACATGGTAATACATATCTAGGTATTCCACAAGTATATCATCTAAAATTCCTCGTAGAGGGAGATTAGCAGTCATTCCATATACGGGGGCCATCCCTGTTTCCTCCTTTGGATTTTTTTTCACACATTGAATGGATTGCTGTAAATCATCAATAAATCGTTTTACAACTCCATTTTTAGTATGTCGCAATGTTACACAAATATGAATACATTTAGGTTTATAAAGAGCATTTAAATTCCATCCCCTCTGTGTCATGTATTCCATTATCTGATAAATATTCAAACTATTTGAGGTGAATGCTATAACCCATAAAGGGTTTCCTAGAATTTTTAATTCAGGAATTCTATTAATTCCTTGTTTAATTTCTTTTGCACTTTTTAATATCTTGGAAACAGAATCCCTATAGCCTTGTTTTCCAATAGAAATTAGTACGGCCCAGCATATTGCTGAAAGTGCGCCAGCTCTGCTCCCTGCAAATGTTGGTGAAAAGTATAATCCACCTGGCCAATCAGTAATCGTATAAAACTGAAACTTTCGTAAATCTTTTCCACGATATAAAATAACTGAAGTTCCTTTAGCTGTATATCCAAATTTATGAGTATCAACTGAAATTGAAGTTACGCCTGGTAAAACAAAATCAAAATTAGGGACACTATAACCCAATTCTTTTGCCCATGGAAGCACATATCCTCCTAAACAGGCATCAACATGAAAACCAATATTATGTTGTTGGGCAATATCTGATAATTTCTCAATTGGATCAATTATACCATGTGGAAATGACACAGCGGATCCAATAATTGCTATGGTATTAGAAGATATCATTTTTTTAACTTCTCCTATATCTGCCTTATAATTTTTATCTATTTTTGTTCGTATAATTTTAATGCCAAAGTATTCAGCAGCCTTATTAAAAGCTGCGTGGGCAGTAATTGGCACAATTATTTCAGGTTTTGTTATATTTTTTATTTTTCTGGCTTTATCGCGATATGTTTTCATCGCGAGTAAAATACTTTCTGTTCCTCCAGAGGTTACAGTTCCACAAATCTCATCATCAGTTTTATTTGATCCGAGCATTTCTGCAGTCATTGAGACAATTTCTGATTCAAATTTTGATGAACTGGGAAATAAATCTGAATGTAAGGGGTTACTTTGAGATTGCAATGCATAGACTTTATTCATAAATTCAATATGTTTTATATCTCCATGATATACTGCCCCTGAAACATATCCATTTTTCCATTTAAATTCTTCATCAGATGAAATATTATTAATGATTTGTAGTACTTTATTTTGTTTAATCC
>DASCRE010000069.1:0-50313 GCA_034408645.1 Fidelibacterota bacterium
CTCCTCGCTGCTGTGATGAATGATATGGCGGTTCCAAAACACATTCACACGGTGATTCATCCGGTGGATCCAATATCCTGCAAAATCCTCTACAATAAACGCAATGATCACTGCCAGCCAAACAGGGTCCAGCTTGTACAGTGTTAACTTATCCACGAGCCAAGTGTAACTGATGAGAATAAACCCAAAACTTATTCCGTCACGAAGCGCATTGGTTGCACCTGAGCTCAAGCTGGAGATCATATCTGCAGGACGGTTGACCCTAATTCGCATTCGCCCTGCCGCGACCGCTTCGATTCCTATCAATATGAGAAAGATCGGTATAGCAAACATTAAAGATGTAATGTAAAAACTCATTTCTGGATGTTATCTGTTATACAGCAGGCTGGCAAAATAAATTTTTCCCTTCAAATTTTTTTGTTCCATTGATATAGCTGTAGTATTTCCTGCATTCACAGGAAAGATATTCAATATCAATTGGCGTGAATTTTCGCTTGGCTTCCGGCCAGTAAACAGACTGAAACTCGATCATTCTGTCTGCAACCTCTTGGTGGCTGGAGCAGTGCAGGTGTTGCTGCAATATGTTAAGGTAGGGCTCTGCACCAATGCCAGTTGGAACTGGGCTATCAGGGCTAATCAAGTCTGATCTGAATAGAGCCAGATCAACCAAAGCCATAAAAATAGGAAAATCATTTGTCATATTTAGTTGTGCATTGATCTTACGGTTGGCAATCACTACATCTCCCCCAGAATCAAGAATGCTTTTTTCGATGAAACCAATGGACCTGGGAAACATTTCTATGCACGCTTCAATCCTGTTGAAAACTCTGCCATCCCATTTGGCTGGAACAACCGGGTATACGTCTGACTGCCACGGAACTTGAACTTCCTCTGTCAGAGCTTTCCTGAGTACAGAGGGTGATTTCAAAATATCAGGTTCAAGGGCATTCAACGTGGTGTCACGGTTGCACCATCGAGCAAAAAACAGTGCGTGAATCAAATCGCTCTGTGTTTCTGTTTTGTCTGCAAAACGCAAGACCGCTTTTGTGCCTTTATCGTCTTCACGAAAAACATTTAGAAATCGGCCTTTTTGAAAAACGGGATCTGAGGTCCAGGGAAACGAATCTCCAGCTTTTCGTTTTATTCGAATACTTTCTCTTTCAATGCACCAAGTAAAAAAAGATTGTACAGGGTCGGAGATACTCAGGCCATCCAAAGCATTTTGATATGGATGTTTGCTCTTTGTATTCATTTTTTATCTTTTATTAAGGCAATTGCCCCACATGAAAATTAAGCTGTAATTCCTGTCCAAAGTCTGGTTTGAATTCATGTAAAATATCACCGTTCATAGTTGTAAATTTTATTTCACCGTTTATCCCCACTTTTTCTGGAGCACTGTTTCTGTACCACCAGTGTTTGGAAATACCGTCTTCCAAATCATCTTTTAATAAAAATTGGTAGGAACCCTTTTTAAGATTAATCTGAAAATTATATTCGGTTGAATCACTAAAAATATCTTCCGTATAAAATACAGTTCCGTTTATATCTGAAAGCGTAAATGAGCTTTCTTGTGCCCGATTTATATTATTTGTTTTTATGGATAAGGTGAATTCTTTAGGAAAAACTTTTGGCAGAAGAACAGTGGAATTCAGAAAATTATTGTAAGTATTTTCGTCTTTTTGATGATTGGGGTTCTTTGTCTCAACCACAAAAGATTGGTTTTTTCTCAAACCTCTCCAGCTTGGGACAGGGAGCACAACCTCTTCTTCCTCAAGAAATACTAAATCTCCTGACCACTGGTAAACAGATTTTCTGTTGTGTTTAAGTCCATAACGCACTTCAACAGTTTTTAAATTATATTTCCCGGAGTTTTTAATGATAATTCTCGGGTTGGACAAAGTAGGGTTCATTCGGCTGTGTTTGTTTTGACTGCTGGGTGTAATGATATCTACCAACTCAACATCATTTTTAAAGTTGGGCTTGCCATAACTGATAAGTTGGTGGGACATCCGTAGGGTACCATTTTTTTCTCCATCATCGAAATATTTTTGAATACTGTAATTTAAATTGATTGAATCCTTTGGATTAACAAATGGGGTCAGCTCAAAATTGTATTCATCAACCTTAGTACCAGGGCACCAACCCGCTCGATCAAAAGGCCAAGTCCCTCCCTGTGGGTAGATGGGGTTATTTCCACAGTCCTTCCACACGTTCCACCTAAACAGCTCCCATCCGTTCATGTACCATGTATGGGTTTTACTGTCCCATTCACAGCAGTTTCTGGGGCCCTCATGTCCGTGACCTGAGATCACAGACTTCAATTTGTACCCCTGAGCATTTGGAATTAGGACAATCTTTTGATTTGTTAGAACGGAGTCATCAGCGAGCTCACCATATTTAAAATTTCCATATGGATAAACATTTTCCACCTTTAAAATATTTCGTGGTGGGGCCCCTTTTATAAAATGAAATTTTATATCTAACAGTTCCTGGTTGTTACCTACAACGAGTTCACGGTTTCCTCTGAGAATAGGTGAATAGTCTGTCATATTGTAGGTCCATTCCCATCCCTCTTCTCCGCCAAGGTATAGTCGTTTTCCATAGGGTGTGACAAAGCTGCCGATACTAAATGTCTCTGTGGTGTCTCCACGGGGAATCTTAACAAAGGTATTCCAAATATAATCCCACTCCCCGCAGGGATACTTATCTCCCTTTGTTAATGAATCACATTTTAGGGTTTGTACCATTATAATCTTTGCCCATGGCTCACCTGTTTCTGGGAAGTGGGCAGTTGTTTTGTAGTGGGCATTCCATCCTTCAGGGCTTGGAGTTTTAAAGGTTATTGGGTTGATGGTAAGGGTATCCCCGAAATCCATGCCGGACAGTGCAATCGATTTTGATAGAAAACAAAATATAGGGAGGAAATATATTACGTTAAGAAATAAAATACGTGAATTTCGTTTTTTTGTCATATTCTGAAGTTAAAACAAATTACTTTTACCATCAATTTTATAAACATTTGTATAATAATGCTAACAGATACACATTGTCACCTTTACTATGATTCCATAAAAAAGGATATCCAGACGGTTTTATCCCGAGCTGAGGAGCAGGGGGTTAACAGATTTATTTGTGTAGGAACAAATACTACTAATTCCGCTGATTCTCTGGAGATTTCAGCTAACTTTGATAGTGTTTATGCTTCTGCTGGGGTACATCCTCATGATGCAAAAGATGCCCCTGGTGATTATTTAAAACAGATTAGGGATCTTCTCCAGTTTGATAAAATGGTTGCTGTTGGGGAAATGGGCTTGGATTATTTCAGAAACTTTTCACCAAAAGATTTGCAAATAAAAACATTTCGTGAACAATTGGGGTTAGCTCAAGAGCTAAATAAACCCGTAATATTTCATAACCGTGATGCAGATAAAGATGTAGTTAAAGTCTTGTCTGAATTCTCTGGAATTAGGGGTGTTGCACACTGTTTTTCAAGTGATTTGGAAACGGCCAAAGTATTTTTGGACATGGGATTTTACATTTCATTTTCTGGTAATCTTACATTTAAAAACAGTCTTCTTCCTGAGGTAGCAGAGGAGATCCCTTTAAATAAAATTATGGTAGAAACCGACTCACCGTTTCTCAGCCCTGTTCCTTTTAGAGGGAAACCAAACGAACCCGGAAGAACTTTGTTTGTTGCAAAAAAACTGGCAGAGATACATGAACTTACTTTGGAAGAGATCGCAGAGAAAACATCAGAAAATGCTGCCAAGTTATTTAATCTTCCGAAATTATAATATTAACTTGACAAGAGTAGGAATTAAAAACCATCATCGTGATTAAAAAATACACACATCCATTCCGAAAAAAATGGGGACAAAATTTTCTTGCCGATAAAAATCTTCTAGAGAAGATTGTTAAAATGGTAGAACCCCAAAAAGGGGACTCAATACTAGAGATTGGACCTGGAGAGGGTGCGCTAACAGAAAAAATTTTCCCTAAAGTGAAAGAAATGGCTTCTGTTGAAATTGATCCGATGCTCGTGACCAAGTTAAATAACAATTCGCTTTTGAAAAATTTAAAACTCATTCATGGTGATATTCTCCTACAGGATATTGATGACCTACCCATCTCAAATCCTGTTCGTGTGTTAGGGAACATACCTTATAATATAACCTCACCTATTGTTTTTTGGTTAATTGAGCAGTTAGACTATTGGGAGGACGCATTTATTTTGATGCAGAGAGAGGTAGCAAAACGGTTTTCTGCTCAACCTGGAAACAAGGATTACGGAAGGCTTACTGTTGTAACAGGAGCCTATTTAAACGCTGATTATTGTTTCACAATACCACCGGATGTTTTTATTCCAAAACCAAAGGTGTATTCAGCATTCATTCATTTTACAAAGAAAGATAAACAGTTAGTTCCCGATGAAAAATATGTAAAGTTTAATAAATTGGTACGGACTGCGTTCTCCCAGCGGCGAAAAATGTTGAAGAATACCTTGAAAAGTTTTGGTATTGACCAAGGTGATTGCCCACACATTGATTTAAACAGGAGACCGGAAACGTTAACTATTGAGGAATTTGTATCCATTATTTGATTTTTTTATTTATTTGAATCATTTTGCTATTTTAATGAAAATATCTTAAACTTGCCGGCTTTACTTTAAGAAGAAATAAAAGGATATTATGGCAAAAGCTAACAAGGCAATAAATGAATCAAACCGAAGTTTAAGTCGTTATCTCGAGGAGATAGGAAAATTCGAACCCCTTCATCCAGATCGAGAAGTAGAACTGGCACAAAAGATAAAGAAAAATGATCGTCGTGCTTTGAAAGAATTGGTAACGGCAAACCTTCGTTTTGTTGTTTCAGTAGCAAAAGACTACCAGGGACAAGGGTTACCCCTAACTGATTTAATTAACGAAGGAAATTTAGGTTTAATCAAAGCAGCTGGAAGATTTGATGAAACAAGAGGGTTTAAATTTATTTCATATGCTGTTTGGTGGATCAGACAGTCCATTTTGCAGGCCTTAGCTGAGCACTCCAGAATTGTTCGTCTTCCGTTAAATCGTGTAGGGACAATCAGTAAAATAACAAAGACAGCACAAAAAATAGAAGCAGAAATAGAACGAACACCCAATGAAGAGGAACTGGGAAGGCAATTGGAAATGACACCTGAAGAAATTTTAGATGCCATGAGAATTTCCAGGCGTCACCAATCATTGAATGCTCCATTTCGTGACGGAGAAAAAAACGCCCTTCTTGATGTCATTGAAGATGAAAATCAATTATCTCCAGACACCAAACTGATGGGTGAATCTTTAAAGGATGAAATCCGCCAATCGCTGACCACACTCCAAAAAAGAGAGAGGGATGTAATAAGAATGTATTTTGGGATAGATATGGATTACGCACTCACGCTCAATGAAATAGGCGAGGAATTTAATCTTACCCGAGAGCGTGTTCGGCAAATAAAAGAAAAAGCGATTCGCAGACTCAGACATCGATCCAGAAGTAAAATATTGAGAACATATCTTG
The DNA here is from genome assembly GCA_034408645.1 of Fidelibacterota bacterium. Taxonomy (GTDB): domain Bacteria; phylum Fidelibacterota; class Marinisomatia; order Marinisomatales; family AB-629-J13; genus AB-629-J13. Next base: position 5,539 of record DASCRE010000069.1, read on the forward strand.
GTTAAAGGAGGAAAAATAATTGATTGAAGTAACATTAAAAGAAGGCGAACAAATAGAACACGCTTTGAGACGGTTTAAAAAAAAGTGGGAAAGAGCGGGAGTTTTAAGGGAATTAAGAAAAAAAGCGTTTTATATTAAACCCAGCGATATCAGGCGCGTTGAGAAAGAAAAAACAATGCGTAGGGTTATAAGATTGTCTCGTTAGTTTATTGAAAAACTATTAATAAAAAGGCTCGGTGTCCCAACCGAGCCTTTTTAATTTTTAGCCATGATTATTGAAAGCATTTCAGGTGTAAGGGGAATTACACCTTCTTTTCTCACTCCAGAAACTGTCCGAAATTATGCAGCTGCTTTTCACCAACACTGCCCATCTGGGGTTTTGTTTATAGGGAGGGACTCTCGTTCAACAGGGGATGAGCTACAGGACATTGTTGTGGAGGAACTTTCCTTGTGTGGCAGAGATGTATTCGTCTGTGGAATTGTACCGACTCCAACAATTCAATTCATGATAGAAAACACAGAAGCAGCAGGGGGCATTGTAATTACAGCAAGTCATAATCCATCGGAATGGAATGGCCTTAAATTTATACGTTCTGATGGTGTATTTCTGCACCCTGATGAATGTAAATCTTTGTATAGTTCATCCAAATTAAATCCCAAATTAAGATCAGAAACATTGGGGATGATTTTACAGGATTCTAATGCGATACAGAAACATGTTATCCATCAAACATGCTTAAGCTGTATTGATTTAAATTCCATCCGCAATAGAAAATTCAAGGTTGTTGTGGATGCCTGCAATGGCGCTGGTTCAGAGGCACTTCCAGAAATGTTGGAAGCTTTGGGATGCGATGTAGTTACCATTCATTGCAATCCGAAAAAAGAGTTTCCTAGAGGGACAGAGCCACTCCCCGAAAACCTTAATTTACTTTGTGAGGCCGTTAGAGAAAATGATGCAGATGTGGGTTTTGCCACAGATCCGGATGCAGATAGATTGGCAGTAGTCTCAGAAAAGGGATTTCCATTGGGCGAAGAATATACGTTGGTTCTTTCTGCTGAAGGATTTTTAAAATCTGGGGTTGAAACAGGGGATGCGTTTGTTGTCAATTTATCTACATCAATTGCGCTGGAGAAAATGGTAAAACCATACGGAATAAAAGTTCATTATACACCTGTAGGTGAGGTGAATGTTGTTCAAAAAATGCTTAAAAGTGGGGCTCTCCTAGGTGGAGAAGGGAATGGGGGTATTATTTTGAAAGAGAGCCATTTAGGAAGAGATTCATTGACCGGGGCAACATTGGTGTTGAACAGAATGTCTCAATCCAAACATTCATTAAGTAAAATTTTTTATTCTCTCCCTCAATTTTCGATTGTCAAAGATAAAATTAGATTCGGAGGAGGGGAAATATTATCTTTACAAAACAACTTAAAAAAGCAGTTCCATGACAGCAAAATTAATGAGTTGGATGGTATTAAATTTATATGGGATAATTCATGGATTCATTTCCGGAAATCTAACACAGAACCTATACTAAGAATTTATGCTGAAGCACAAAATGAGTCCGTTGCCAAGGAGCTTATACAAAAAGCAAAAAAGGCTATTGAATAAATGACGATAAACACAACAGACATTATTGGTACTGTTAACCAAATTGGTGCGGAGGAAAGAGTAAAAAGACTATTCTCAAGGAGTATAAAAAAAGAATCAAAAGTGAAGGCTTTGCATCTGGTACTATCCATGTTAGATCTAACAACTCTTGAAGGAAAAGATTCTCCAGGAAAAGTTCGACAGCTATGCTATAAGGCCGCTCATCTTCATGACCGCTATCCTGATATCCCTCAAGTAGCTGCAGTTTGTGTGTATCCTAATTTAGTTAGGGTTGCGAAGGAATCTTTATTTGGAACACCCATTAGTGTTGCATCTGTTGCTACAGGATTTCCAAGCGGAATGAGTTCAATGGATGAAAAACTAGCTGAAGTTAGGAAAGTTGTGAAGGACGGAGCCGATGAAGTAGATATGGTTCTGTCAAGGGGAGAGTTTTTACGGGGGAATTTAGAATATGTTTGTGAAGAGATAGCCCAAGTTAAAAATGCCTGTGAAAGTGCCCATTTAAAAGTGATTTTGGAGACAGGGGAACTGGAGACCTTGGATAACGTGAGAAAGGCGAGTCTTTTAGCGATGGAATCTGGAGCAGATTTTATCAAAACAAGCACTGGTAAAATTTCTCCAGCGGCAGTTCCTGTTGTCGTATTAACCATGCTGGAGGCTATTAGAGATTACTTTCATAAAACTGGAAGGTGCGTTGGGATGAAGCCTGCAGGAGGAATTAGCAGGGCAAAGCAAAGTATTCAATATCTGGTTATGTTGAAAGAGACATTAGGTACTTCTTGGTTGACTTCAGACCTATTTCGTTTTGGTGCAAGTTCTCTAGCCAACGATGTCCTTATGCAAATAGTAAAACAAAGTGATGGTGTATACCAATCGCTGGATTATTTTTCACTGGACTAATTAAATGATTAATGAATGAATGATGTAGCTAAAGATTCTGATAATAAATTATGGGATTATTCTCCTGCGCTGGAAAGCATGGATCATATCCATTTAGAGGAGCACTATGACCTCTTTATAAATGGGACATTCTCCCCTCCCGCATCAGGGAAATATTTTAATACTATTAACCCCGCTACAGAAGAGGTGATAGCGAAGGTTGCCTATGCATCTAAAAAAGATGTGGATAAAGCGGTATCCTCAGCACAAACTGCTTATGAAAAGTATTGGTCTAAATTAGATGATACAGAACGGGGAAAATATATTTTCAGGATTGCCCGTCTTATATCAGAAAAAGCGAGAGAATTTGCTGTTATTGAATCTATAGATGGGGGAAAACCCATTCGAGAATCAAAAGGGATTGACGTTCCATTGGCAGCAGCTCATTTTTTTTACTATGCTGGATGGGCAGATAAGCTAAAATTTGCCTTTCATGGTAGGGAACACAGTTCACTAGGTGTTGCCGGTCAAATTATCCCTTGGAACTTCCCCTTGCTCATGGCTGCGTGGAAGATTGCCCCTGCCCTTGCCACCGGGAATACTGTTGTATTAAAACCCGCAGAAACAACCCCCCTTACAGCCCTTAAGCTTTCTGAATTAATTCAGGAGGCAGATCTCCCGCCAGGCGTTGTCAATGTTATTTCAGGTGATGGTGATACAGGTAAATATTTAGTGCAACATGGAGGAGTGGACAAAATTGCATTCACTGGCTCTACTAAGGTAGGGAAGTTTATTCAAAAATCTTTAGCTGGGTCTTCGGTGAGATACACCCTTGAGTTAGGAGGAAAAGCTGCTAATATTATTTTTGAGGATGCCTCAATTGATCAGGCTGTTGAAGGAATAATCAATAGTATTTTTTTCAATCAGGGTCATGTGTGTTGTGCTGGGAGTCGACTGTTTGTACAGGAGGGGATTGCCGATGAAGTTATTGAAAAATTAAAATACAGAATGGAATCTTTGATCATAGGTAATCCTCTGGATAAAAATACAGATATAGGAGCCATTAATTCAAAAACTCAATTGGAAAGAATAGGTGATTATGTTGATTCCGGGAAAAAAGAGGGAGGAAAAATATTTCAGACATCTTGTACTGTTCCAGAAAAGGGATTTTGGCATCGTCCTACATTATTTACTGATGTCTCGCAATCTCATAAAATTGTTCAGGAAGAAATATTTGGTCCGGTATTAGCCATTCAAACTTTCCGTACTCCTAGTGAGGTGATTGAAAAAGCAAATAATACTCCCTATGGTCTATCTGGAGGTGTGTGGACAGATAAGGGATCAAAAATTTTCAAAATAACGAGTGAAATTAAAGCGGGAGTTGTATGGGCAAATACTTTTAATAAATTTGATCCGACATCTCCTTTTGGTGGTTACAAGGAAAGTGGAATGGGACGTGAAGGTGGTCTTGACGGTCTTTTACCCTATGTTAATTTAATTTAAATTATGAAATCTCGATTAAATATTCGAAAAACACGAAAGCTTTTTATAAATGGAGCATTCCCGAGATCAGAATCGGAAAGGTATATCAAGTGGACATCATCTGATGGTAAAGAAACTGTTAATATATCCCGTGCATCTAGGAAGGATTTCCGGAATTCTGTAAGAGCAGCAAGAGAAGCTGTGGATGGTTGGAAAAATAAAACCGCATACAACCGAGGGCAGATACTCTACCGAATGGGAGAAATGTTGGAAGGTAGAAAAAAACAGCTGATTCAGGAACTTTGTTTTGAAGGTATACAAAAAAAACAGGCAGAATTTGAAGTCAATTCAGCTATTGATTTATTTATTTACTATGCCGGATGGGCAGATAAATATCAGCAGGTATTCAGTAGGGTAAATCCTGTGACACAGCCCTATTTTTCTTTTACAATGCCTGAGCCTACAGGGGTTGTTAGTGTTCTATGTCCAGATAATTATCCACTGAAAAATGCTGTTTCCATTCTCTGCTCAGTGATTGTCTCTGGAAATACAACTGTTGTACTTTATTCAGAATCAAATCCGCTTACGGCAATGACTTTAGCAGAGATCCTCCAGACCTCTGATCTCCCAGCTGGAGTTGTTAATGTTCTGACCGGTTATAGGGAAGAATTGCTGACACAGTTTGCGTCACATATGGACGTGAATGCCATCATTTATTGTGGTGAGAGAGTGGAAGAGTTTAAAGAGGTTCAGGAACTCTCATCCTTAAATTTAAAGCGTTGTATCATTTTAGATGATAAAAAACTAGATCGTTTTTTTCAAGAAGGGCCATATACTATTCTTCGTACGGTAGAAATGAAGACCACCTGGCACCCCGTGGGAGTCTGACCTAACCGATGGTTAAGAAGGGAGAGACGTTAACCCTCAAGATTGATTCGCTGGCCTATGGAGGCAGAGGGGTGGCGCGTCATGATCAATGTGTTATCTTTGTTGATAAAGCTTTGCCCTATCAGGAGGTCAGCGCATTTATCTACAAAAAACGCAGTGGATACGGAGAAGCAAAAATCCTTGATATTCTGAAGGAATCTAAAAAAAAAGCTGACCCTATGTGTGAACATTTTTCGCACTGTGGAGGATGCGCCCATCAGAATTTGGATTATACTGAACAAATAGAACAAAAAAGAAAACAGATTGAAGATATTTTTTCCCGTCAGGCAGGAATAGAGGATTTCCAAGTTTCAACCATTATCCCTGCACAGGAAATATATCATTACCGCAATAAGATGGAGTTTACATTCTCCAGTCAGAGGTGGATATTATCGGATGAAAAAGAGGGTGCCGAATCAGATTTCGCGTTGGGACTCCATGTCCCGCGAAGATGGGATAAAATTTTAAATATTAACGCCTGTCATATACAACAAACAGTCGGCAATGAGATTGTTAATTTTGTAAGGGCGGAGTCAAAAAGGCTTGAGCTAAAGCCTTACAATCAAAAAACACATAATGGGTTTCTCAGGCATCTTGTCCTTCGATTCGGAATTAATAAAGGGGACATTATGGTTAACTTTGTCACGTCTTATGAAAAGACCGAATTATTGGTGCCACTTGTTGACAGTCTTGTATCTAAATTTCCTGAGATAACATCTATATTGAATAATGTGAATCGCAAAAAATCTGATACAGCTTATGGTGAATGGGAAAATATTCTTCATGGTACTTCCTATATTGAAGAAAACATTAATGATTTAACATTTGAAATTTCTTCCAATTCATTTTTTCAGACTAATACACGACAGGCAGAAAAACTATATGCAGAGGTTTTAAAAGCGGCAAAACTCACTGGCGGAGAAATTGTATTTGATTTGTATTGTGGCACAGGAACAATGGCACTTTATTTAGCGCGACAGGCAAAGGAAGTCTTTGGCTTTGAAGTAGTTAAAGTGGCGGTGGAGGATGCTATAAGAAATTCTGTGAGAAATGGCATTGGGAATGTTCAATTTATACATACAAATTTAGAGAAATATAGCCCCGACAATTCTTTGCCAGTGCCAGACGTGGTTGTTGTGGATCCCCCCAGAGCAGGGCTCCAGGGATCTGCAGTAAAAAGTGTTTTATCTTTTGGGGCAAAAAAAATTATATATGTGTCCTGCAATCCCTCTACTCAAGCGAGGGACACTTTGGCATTTTTGCAGAGTGGATATCAATTAAAATCTATGATTTTAATTGATATGTTTCCCCACACACCACATGTGGAGACCATCGGTATTTTTCAACTTGGCCCTTAACTAGTCTTGTGCTGTTAAAATTATTTTAAAAATGGTTAATTTTATTCAATGTATTTAACTGTAAAAACATTGTTGTAAAACAGATGATTCAGTTTTTAAGTTGGATTTATTTAAATATAAAAATGATAAAGCTATAGATATTTTCTAATGACAGAACTAGATAAAGTGTTTTCACCGGGCGTTGTGGAAAAGCGGTGGTATGACCACTGGCAGGAAAAGGGATACTTTCATGCAGAACCAGATTCGGGGAAACAACCATACACGATTGTTATTCCCCCCCCAAATGTTACTGGTATCCTTACGATGGGTCATGTATTAAATAATACGATTCAAGATGTTTTGATAAGAAAGGCACGAATGGAGGGATTTGAAGCCTGTTGGATACCAGGAACTGACCATGCATCTATTGCTACGGAATCCAAGGTGATGCAGATGCTGCAGGACAAAAATATTGAAAAAGATACTCTTTCAAGAGAAGAGTTTTTAAAATATTCATGGGATTGGAAAGAAAAGTATGGTGGAATCATCATCCAACAGTTAAAAAAACTTGGATGTTCCTGTGACTGGGAAAGAGAAAAATTCACTATGGATGATAGATATTCCAATGCCGTGCTGGAAGCATTTGTTCGGCTTCATAAAAAAGGCTTGGTTTACCGGGGATATCGTCTTGTAAACTGGTGCCCTGCATCACAATCCGCCATTAGTGATGAGGAAGTCATTCATAGAAAAGTTCAGGGATCTCTATGGACACTCAGCTATCCTTTAAAGGATAAAAGTGGAACCATCGAAGTGGCCACAACCCGTCCTGAAACGATGCTGGGTGATACCGCTGTGGCAGTTCATCCTAAAGACGATAGGTATAGAAAATATATAGGGCAGAAAATCGAACTCCCTTTAACCGGAAGAATCATCCCTATTGTAGGAGATAAATTTGTAGATCCAGATTTTGGAACGGGATGTGTCAAAGTAACCCCCGCACATGACCCCAATGATTTCGAAATAGGGAAACGCCATGATTTAGATTTTATAAACATCATGAACCCTGATGCATCTTTAAATGATAGTGTACCGGAACAATTTAAAGGACTAACTCGGGAAAATGCGAGAAAACAGGTTATAGAAAGATTAAAATCTTTCAAATTAATTTCAAATGAAAAATCCTATACTCATAGTGTGGGATTCTCAGAACGGGGGGGTGTCCCTATTGAATATTATCTATCTGAACAGTGGTATTTAAAGATGAAGGCATTGGCTGAACCAGCCATAAAGGCGGTTAAGGATGGGGATATTAAATTTCATCCTCCCCACTGGGTAAAAACATATGATCATTGGATGGAAAATATAAATGACTGGTGCATAAGTAGGCAATTATGGTGGGGACATCAAATTCCTGTTTGGTATAAAAAAGGAGAGGATTCTTCTTTAAAAGAAAATATTCATGTCTCTGTGGTTGGGCCAAAGGACCCTGAAAACTGGAGACAAGATAAGGACGTTTTGGACACCTGGGCAAGTTCTTGGATATGGCCTTTTGGGGTGCATGATTGGCCAGAGAGTTCAGAGGATTTAGACTCTTTTTATCCTACAAACACCTTGGTAACTGGCCCAGATATTATTTTCTTTTGGGTGGCACGGATGATTATGGCAGGATGTGAATTTATGGAGGACCTTCCATTTAAAGATGTGTATTTCACAAGTATATTGAGAGATGACAAAGGGAGGAAACTGAGTAAATCACTGGGAAACTCTCCTGATCCTCTGGACTTAATTGAACAATTTGGTGCAGATGCAGTTCGTTTCAGTATATTGTTAATCTCGCCTCAGGGAGTAGATGTTTTATTTTCTCCTGACCGAATGGAACTTGGGAGAAATTTTATGAATAAACTTTGGAACGCGGCACGTTTTGTAATAATAAATACACCCTCCCCGGAATTATTACCTGAAATTGATAAAGTAAAATCTGAATTTAAATTACCTGAAAAATGGATTATTAGCAGATTGAATAATACAATAAGGGAAGTGAACAGGCGATTGAATAAATTTCAATTTAATGAGGCAGTAAAAGTTATTTATGATTTTACTTGGAGTGATTACTGTGATTGGATGATTGAAATATCAAAGATTTCGTTCTATGGTGAAGATAAAAAACGAAAAAAGCATCTTCAGGTGGTTGCAGTTTCTGTTTTAAAACAAGTGTTGTGTTTGTTACATCCGTTTGTACCGTTTATTACGGAAGAGCTCTGGCATCAATTTTGCAATGAAAATGAGGGAGACATTATTCTTTCGAAATGGCCTGATTATAATAAAAGCGAAGTAGATGAAGAAGCAGAACAGATGATGGATATACTAAAGGAAATTATTACCTCTGTACGATCAGTTCGTAATAGGATGGGTGTTCCACCTTCAAAAAAAGCAAACCTTATCATCCGAACTGAAAATGTAGAGCTCTTTGAAAATTATCAGCAGATAATTCAAACCTTGGGAAGTATCGATATCATTACTATGGGTTTAAATCTTGAAAAACCGCCCAATTCTGCTACGATCGTTGTGAGAGGTATGGAAATTTTTATTCCACTGGAGGGATTAATTGATTTTGACCTTGAAAGAACGCGATTAAAAAGGAGGAAAGAGGAATTGACCGGACATTATGAGTCAGCATTAAAGACTATAAATAGCAAATCATTTTTAGAGAAAGCTCCAGTGTCTGTGGTGGAGAATAAAAAGAAAAAGCTAAATGAAATGAAGATAGAATTAGAGAAACTCATATCAAATTTGGAGATGCTAAATTGAAAAATATATTTTTGTTATTGTTAACAATGTGCCTGCTTAATGGGCAAAGTATGAATGCCAATTTGACTTTGTATAAAAATGGTTATACAATAGTAAAACAACCTGCTTTTTGGAATGTTGCAAAGGGGAAAACACAAATAACTTATTCTTTAATTCCTAACCAATTATTTCCAGAAACACCATTTTTATCTATAATGGATGGTGCTGAAATAACATCTCAGAGGCTGAACAGAAACATTTTTTCAAGTGATTCTTATTTCAAATCTAAGCTTGGAAACACGGTAGAAGCTTATCCAAAAGATGCAAAATCAGTGTATGGGCAATTAATCGAGTTCAATGGGAAATCGATTACTATCCAGAGTAAATCTTGGGTGAAAACGATTCCGCGAGATGAATTGACATTACTTACAATTAAAGAAAAGATAGAAGATGTTCAGTTTAGACCTAAATTAGAATGGGATATTACAGCTACCCAATCTGGAAACATAAATGGTGATATTTTATATATGACCGGAGGGATTGAATGGAAGTCAGTTTACCGCCTTATTACAGGTCAAAATGAAGAGTCTGCTGAGCTAGTTTCTGAAGCACTTATCTTCAATAACACTGATTTGAATTTTGAGGAGTCCCAATTGAAACTAATTGAAGGGGATTTACATAAAGTGTCATCATATCGTCCTATTGGGCTTGGCCCCAAAATGGTCCAGTCCATGAGAAAACAGGATGAATCCTTTACACAACAGAAAACCGAAGAAGCTCCATTGGGGGATTATTATGTTTACTCCATAGAAAACAATGTTTCTCTAATGCCAGGAGAGACAGTAACCCTAACTCTATATTCCCCCAGAGATGTTTTATTCAATAAGACATATATTTTTGAAAACCGTGAACGACAGAAAAAAGAAGAACCTTTAACAGTGGAACTGGAAATTGCAAATACGAAGGAAAACAATTTATCCATACCCTTACCAGCAGGGAAAGTTGAAATATATCTTGAGACATCGGAAGGAAATATTGAATTTATTGGTGAAGATAATATTAATCAGGTTCCAAAAGGAGAAAAGGCAAAACTAACAGCGGGGAAAGCCTTTGATGTAATTGGAAAACGGAAAATTGTGAATTTTGATAGGCAGAGAAAAAGTGAAGAGGCTTCTATTGAAATAGAAATTCTAAATAAAAAGAATCGGTCAGTTTCGGTAAAAATAATTGAACACATAAACGGTGACTGGGTGGTTAAAGATTCAAATAAACAGTGGATTAAAGAAGATGCCTCCACACTTTATTTCCCCTTAGTAGTCCCTCCAGGTGGATCAGATATAATTATGTATACATATAAAAAGGAGTGGAAATAGTCATCATATGGCTTGTATTTTTTTAATATAGAAACATTATTTTATAATTACCAGTTCATTTAGTAAAAAATATAATCTATAAATTCACGGAGAAGAATTAAATGAGCCTTTTAACGCTATCTTCTTCATTAAAATATATCAAGGGGCTTGGCCCTGTCCGTACGCAGGTGTTATCTGAGATGAATATCCAAACGGTTGGAGATTTGCTGTATTATTTTCCCCGCAGACATTTAGACCGAACAACCGTAACCCCTATTCGTCACTTAGAACGTGACAAATATAGTACTATTGTTGGAGCTGTGCAGAAAATTATGGTTCGAAAAATGGGCAGAAAATCACTTTTTGAAGCAGTTTTGTACGATGGGACAGGGCGACTCTCATTGGTATGGTTTCATGCTATTCCCATTTTAACAAAAATGATACAAGAGGGAGATAAGCTTGCAGTTACAGGTAAGGTTGGTTTTTACAAAGGGTTTCAGATCACTCATCCAGAATGGGATAAGCTTGGCAAAGATGAAGACCCAGTAAATACACAGGCAATCATTCCACTCTATCCCCTTACTCAAGAGTTGAAAGAGTCTGGGTTAGAACACAGACGCCTGAGAAAGGTCATTTTCAGGATATTAGACTCTATAAGTGAAATTGAGGATCATTTCCCCGATTGGATGCTGAAAAAATATAGTTTATTTCCTTTATCGAAGTCATTAAAAGAAATTCATTTTCCATCCCACGAAAAAGGACTCAATCGTTCGGTGAACAGGTTAAAATTCGATGAACATTTTTTTCTTCAGCTTCTTATGGCACTAAGAAAAGCTTCTTTTGAAGAAACCGCATCCCAGCCGTTGGGAGTTAAGAGTGACAATGTGATATCTATTTATAACAATCTCGATTTTGTTCTCACATCAGCTCAGAAAAAAGTAATCAAGGAAATTTATGATGATTTGAACAAATCAACAGCTATGAATCGTCTTTTACAGGGGGATGTGGGCTCAGGTAAAACAGTTATAGCGGTCCTTGCCTCTGCCGTTGCAGTGGACAGCGGAGTTCAATGTGCTATCATGGCACCGACAGAAATTCTGGCTATCCAACATTTTGATTCCTTTAAAAGGTTTTCTGAGAAATCTCCCCTGTCCTGTGAGTTATTAATTGGGAAAACGCCGAAAAAAGAAAGAGCAGTCATTTTACAAAAACTGAAGGAAAATACGATTGATATCATTATTGGAACCCATGCACTGATTCAAAAGGATGTGCAATTCAAATCGCTAGGATTGGTTATAGTGGACGAACAACACCGTTTTGGCGTTGTCCAGCGGGGAGACCTTATTTCAAAGGGATATAACCCCCATTTTCTAGCAATGACAGCTACACCTATTCCCAGAACTCTTGCAATTACATATCATGGTGATATGGAGTGCTCTATTTTAGATGAAATGCCAAGAAACCGAAAGCCCGTAAAAACCCGAGTGGTACAACCGGAAAAACTAGAAAAAGTATATCAATATATGAAATCTGAGATGGACGAAGGGAAGCAATGTATGATTGTATATCCTTTGATAGAGGAGACGGAAAAATCTGATTTAAAAGCTGCAGAAAAAGCTTTCACAGATTTGTCTTCGGGCGATTTTTCAGATTATTCCATAGGGCTTTTGCATGGGCGAATGAAAAAAGATGAGAAAAATGACATAATGGTAAAATTTTTTAAAAATGAGATTAATCTATTGGTCTCTACAACAGTTATTGAGGTAGGAATAGACGTCCCAAATGCTACGGTCATGGTGGTTGAACACGCTGATCGTTTTGGATTAACTCAGCTCCATCAGTTAAGAGGGCGTGTAGGTAGAGGGACTGAAAAGAGTGTTTGTGTATTGGTTCAAAGAAAGTTTACAGAGTCAGGTTTAAAGCGTTTGCAGATTATGGAGGAAACCAATGACGGATTTAAAATTGCAGATAAAGACCTGCTAATGCGGGGTCCCGGCGCTTTTTTTTCATCAAAACAGAGTGGGTTTTTAAAATATAGAATAGCAGATCTGGTTCGGGATAAGACCATTATCAGGGAGGCAAGAAAGGCCGCCTTTGAACTTATTGAAAAAGATCCTCACTTGCGAAAACCAGATCATGAAGGGGTCAGAAATAAATTCATTCAGGAGTATCGATCCTTACTTCAAGATATAAAGATTAACTGAGTTGTTTTTATTTTTATAGAATCAATCAAAACGCAAAGATTCAATTGGATCCAAGTTCGCCGCCTTCCAGGCTGGATAAATGCCAAATCCAATTCCAATTATGGAGCAAACTGCCAATCCTATGAACGCCCAATCCATAGGAATAACTGCGGGAATATTGAATATGAAAGAAACAATATTGCCTCCAGCAACACCCAATATTATTCCAGCTACACCGCCAAATTCACTTAAGAAAACAGCCTCCATAAGAAACTGCGTCAGTATATCTTTTTTTGTTGCACCTATTGCCTTACGAATACCGATCTCTTTAATTCGCTCAGTGACCGAGACTAACATAATGTTCATTATCCCTATACCTGCCACAACAAGAGCAATCACACTTACACATAATGCAAAAAGTTTAATACCACTGGTGAATCCAGAGAACTTTTCAATCATTTTTGTATTTGATACTATTTCAAAATCATTATCCTGTCCTGGCAATACTTTTCGAATTGCTCTCAGATGACCGACCACCTCATCCATAGTTTTATCGTAAAGTTCTTCAGAAGGAGTTTCAACATGGATATCTAGGCTGCTCCACTCATTAGAAAATTTATCAAGATAAGTGGAAATGGGGATGACAATAAAGTTGTCCTTGCTTTCTCCAAACGCTTCTCCCTGCCTCTCAGTAATTCCAATTACAAAATAATCAAGACCATTGACCTTAATTTTTTTATCTAAAGGATCTTCAAATGGAAATAATAGATTGACAACGTCCATTCCAAGGATACAGACATTTCTAGAATAGTGAACATCATCAGGAATGAAGTTCCTCCCATCAGAAAGAAAGGTGTTATAAAATCTAATGGTACCCTCATCACCACCAGCGAGTTGAACAGAATTTTTAACTTCCTTATCCCTGTATTTTATATTTCGGATCATTGTACCATCGATAGGACTGATTAACAGGGGTAACCTTGCTCTATCCTTGAGTTTTTTATATTGATCTATGGTAATGTTTTTCCTGTTCCTATATTTTCTATCGCCATGTCCCCTAAATTGTATAGCAGGATATTTCTGTACAACAAACGTATTGGCAGCAAACACGTTCAAACCTGATTCTACAGAGGATTCAAGTGTCCGGATCGCTGTCATGACACCAATCACAGAAAAAACCCCTATACTAATACCCAAGAGTGTAAGCGTAGACCGTAGTTTATTTTTTCGAATAGCATCAATGGCCATCCAGTAGCTCTCTTTTAGTACATTTTTTAAATTTCTTGTACCCATTTTCTATTCATACCTTAGAGAGTCAATAGGATCAAGATTGGCAGCACGGTATGATGGGATCATACCAGAGACAACCCCAACAACCATACTGAGGATTACCGCAGATATTGATAAGCCTACGGGGAGAGTGGAGGGGAATATTTTGTTGATAAAAAGACTGCTGATATAAGCAAAAAATAGTCCGATCAATCCTGCAATGAGGCATATGGTAACAGCTTCCATTAAAAATTGGCACATAATCATCCCTTTGGTTGCGCCAATGGCTTTTCGTACACCAATTTCTCGGGTTCGCTCTTTTACCGAAACAAACATGATATTCATGATTCCAATCCCACCCACTACCAATGATAAAAGTGTTATAAAAACCCCAGTCCCACCAATAGTCATCTTTAGGGTATTATATTGATCTTCAAAAATTTTTGTTTGGTTGATAGCAAAATTGTTTTTTTCACTAGGTTTTAATCCCCGAATGTGCCGCATCACAGAATATATTTCGTCAATACTCTTGTCAATTTTATCTTCCGGGACCTTAACACTTAGCCTCATCCAACCCCGTCTAGAAAAAATTCGTTTGTAGGCACCAAAAGGTAAAATAGCCTGTTTGTCAACACTGAACAGTCCTAAAAACTCACCCTGTTTTTCCAAAACACCGATCACTCTGAATTTAACATTGTCAATTTTTATATACTGTCCTATAGGATTCTGGTTACCAAAAAAAGCTTCCTTAATCCCATCTCCAATCACCGTTATCCTTGAACCTGATCGGTCTTCATTTTGTGTAAAAAATCTTCCTTGTGCAATATTAGTACTGATGGTTTCCATATATTCTTCATTAGTTCCAAAGATTTCAGTCTGAGTTTTCTTTTCTCTATAAGAAAGAGATGCTCCTCGTTGCATCACGGGAGCTACGGCCAATGCATATTTGGACCTTTTCTTAATTTTCTCAACATAGCCTGGGAGCATCCGCGGCCTATTTTTAACCTCCCACCACTCCATATCGCTAAACCACTGATAACGACTAATATGCAGTATGTCCTTACCCAGCCATGACATACTGTCCTCAAATGACTTATTCAATCCAGAAATAAGAGTCCCCATTAGCGTAACCGATAAGACACCGATAATTATACCCAAGGCTGTGAGAATAGACCGTGTTTTATTTGCAAAAACAGCAGATAACGATATTCTAAAATTCTCAATAAAAAGAGTAAACATCAAAAGCCTCTCTCAATATCTTCGGTAATTTTTCCATCAAACAATCGAATGGTACGATGAGCGTGTTTTGCAATATCATCTTCGTGGGTCACCAAAATAATGGTGTTCCCCTTCCCATGAAGGAGATCAAGGATTCCCATGATCTCTTGACCGCTTTTTGAATCAAGATTCCCCGTTGGTTCATCTGCAAGCAGTATGGATGGATTATTCACTAAAGCCCTAGCTATTGCAACCCGTTGACGTTGTCCGCCCGACAATTCATTTGGTTTGTGATACATTCGGTCGGCCAACCCTACACTTTCAAGAGCATCCGATGCCATCCTCATCCTTTTTTCCTTTCGAATATTTGCATACACCAGAGGGATTTCTACATTATGATGTGCAGTTGCTTTTGGCAGCAGGTTAAAGGTTTGAAAGACAAATCCGATTTTGCGGTTTCGGATGGATGCAAGCTGGGCATCATCCATGACCTGAACCATTTCCCCCTCAAATTCATAAATACCGTCTGTAGGAGTATCCAGGCATCCAATCATATTCATTAACGTCGATTTTCCCGAACCGGAGGGTCCCATAACAGCTAAATATTCATTCTCACCGATTTCCAGGTCTATGCCATCCAATGCCCGGACCTCCTCACCGCCTACATGATATATCTTATAAATATCTTTGAGTGATATAAGAGTCAAAACTGAATCCAATTAGGTTTGTTATTCTCCGATACCACTTTTAATCCCTTCACGATTTTTGTCAGGAATTTCATTATGTTTTTTGGGATTTTTTTTAATGGAAATAAGGGTGCCATGATTCAATTCTTTACTTAAAACATTGTATCCGCCGGTAACAATCATCTCATTTTCTGATACGCCTGACTTTACTGCATAATGGTTCTCGCTGGAAATACCAACAGTAACAGGTCTTACCAAAGCGTATTTTTTCCCTTCTGGAGCAGTCTCCCCGTCAAATTCATCTTCTAAAACAAATACAACGTCAATTGTGTTCTTTTTTGACATAAAACTATTGTTTTCATCATCATCACCTCTGTTTTTCTTCCCATCCCTTTTGTTATTTCTGATCTCATGATAGTTTTCCGGCCGAGAGGTCAGAGATTGGATAGGGATTGATATTGTATTCTTAATGGTTTCAGAGATGATATTGACGGTACTACTCATGCCAGGTCTTATTTTATCTGGGGGGTCTATTATTTTCACTTTCACTTTAAAATTAGTGACCTGCTGCTGACTACCCATGTTTAATGATTGTGCCGTATGAGCTATTTCGCTGACAACTCCATAAAACACTGTATCCGGGAATGCATCTATCTCAATTTCAGACGTATCACCTACATCAATGTTCACCACATCATTTTCATTTACGTCTACTTCGACCTCCATTCTAGCAAGATCGGCAACAGTCATGAGGACTCCTGGGTTAAACATCCCGCCCACAGCCATTTCTCCAACCTCCTTCGTTAAACTTGTAACAATACCGTACTTTGGAGCCATTAACCGTGTCTTTGAAAGTTCATCTTCCGCAGATAATAAATTTGCATTGGCTTGTTCTGACTGACTGACAGCCATTTGGTAGGACGCTTCAATTTGCTCCAATTCTTGTTCGGAAATTAATTTTTGAGAAAATAGCGTTTTAGTGCGGTCCATCTGAGACTGAATCTTCCGCAGGTTTGCTTCTGAAGATTTAACTTGAGATAAAGCCTGATTGTATCGTGGGCGGTATTGTTTTTCATCAATACTGATTAAGTGCTGGCCTGGATGAACGGTATCACCTTCTAAAACTGTAATCTCGGTAATCCATCCTGTGATCGTGGAGGTAATTTGAACTTCTTGTTCTGGTTGGATCCTGCCGCTTGCATTCACTTTATATATAATGTCTGTCCGTTTTACTGTTTCCATATCTACGATGATTGCTTCATCTGTTGAACGACTGAGAAATCCTGCTATTACAAGAATAATCAAAACCAGTGGTATCCAAACCTTTTTTTTCTGTAAGACCGATGGCATAATATTTCCTTATTTTATTCCAAAATCTGTGTTTAGTTCACCCGTTAAGGCCTTAAGGGAGGTTGCCGATATCCAAAAATCATATTTCATATTTACCCATGTTGTCTTAGCCAGATTTAAGGATACCTGTGCATTTAGTACCTCTAAAATGGCCGCGGACCCCAAAGAATATCTTTTTTGAACGAGGATTAAATCCTCTTGAGCAGATTCTACAACTTGAGACTGAATTGGTAAAATGTCTATATATTGATTTAGTATTTCTAAAAGGTCAAGAGCTTGGACATCGAGATTCCCTTTTAAGGATGTATAGTCCTCTGTAGCCTGGTTCCATTCAATTCTTCTCTGTTCTATTTGTGTAGATAAACTATTTCCTGTGTAGATGGGAATAGACACGGAAATATTTATCCCAAGATTCCAATCTTCTTTAAAGTTATCCATCAACTCCTTTGAATTTTCACCTATAACGGAGTAATTTAGTCCTGCATCTATAGAGGGGAGTCTCATTCCTCTGGAAATCATATAATTAAGTTTTTCTGATTGAATTTGAGATTTTTTACTTAAAAGATCGGGATTATTTTCCTCAATTATAATTGATAATTCTCCCTTCTTTGGTAATGGATATGTTTTGATTTCTTTTAAAAAATGGATGAATTGTTCTCCTTTATCAGGAATCCCCATGGCGTGATAAAAATTACGTCTTGACCTTCGAAAGACTTGGGCAGATTGAAAAAATTCTGATTGAGCCTGTCCCCTAGTTACCTCCCCTTTAAGAAGGTCTGTTTTTTTTACAGCTCCCAAGCCAAACTTAGTTTTTACCAGGTTTAATTGTTTTTCTGTTAAAGAGAGGTTTTGGCTTGCAACTTCCTTTAATTCCTTTGCCTTCAAGAGCTCAAAATAGCCATGGATGATATCCCGAATAACCCTTAACCGGGTAGATTGATAACTGAGACTCGCGATTTGGAAAAATGATTTTGCTTGTTTTACTTGGTTTATTGTTTGCCCACCATCGTACACTTTCTGAGTTACTTGAATGCCACCAGACATTGTCTGAGAATAGGCAGAAGAGGATATGTTCGTTTTAGGGAAATAACTTCGGTTCAGATTTCCGGAAAAACCAACTGATGGCAGCAGATTGCTATATGAGGTTTTTACAGATTTTTCAGCAACTGATTTTCCGGAGGATGCTGATTTAAGGGTGCTCTTGTTATTGAGTCCGATTTGGATGCAATCTTCCAAGGATAATTCCCGAGAAAGTGCAACAACGAGAAAAAGGAAAAATAAAATTATTGGTTTCATGGGGAATCTTATGGAAAAAGCTAATGATTAATTGTTACAGAATTAAAAGTATATAGTTCCTAAGAATATTAATGAAATGATAAGAGTTTGCAAAAAATGAAAGTCAAAAAAATAATTTTTTATTTTTCAGAAGAAATTCTTTTGCATCATCATAGTTGTTTTCTATTTCTCCGTTCAAGATTGCTTCCTCAATTACTAATTTAATTTCACCGACTTTTTTGCCGGGTTTTATCCCAAACATTAGCATGATTTCCTTTCCCCTGACAGGTGACTGAAAGGCTGTCATTTCATCCAGCTCTTTCACATTCTGCATTCGTTCTTCCACTCGTTCAAAGTTTCCCATGTATTTTTTTACAAGCCGTGGGTTTTTCGTTGTGATATCTGCCCGGCAAAGCAACATTAGTTCATGGATGTCCTCTCCTGCAGCAACCATAAGTCGACGAACTGCAGAGTCTGTTACCTTCTCCTTGGCAATTGCAATGGGACGTAAATGAAGCGCAGTCATTTTTTGCAGATAAGTATTTAGCTCATTGGGTAGTTTCATGCGCTTAGCAACTTTCTGAATAATTTTGGAGCCAAAAAAATCATGACCGTAAAACGTGTATCCTTTTTTCTTGTGAATGCGCCGTGTTTTAGGTTTAGCAATATCATGTACCAATGCGGCAAACCTCACTCTCATTACGTCAGTTAAATCAGCGGCGTTATCCACCACCTGAAGTGTATGAGCGAAGATGTCCTTGTGGTGCCACTCGCTGGTTTGCTCTAAGCCCCACATGGCATCAATTTCAGGAAAAACATGTTTCATCAATCCAGTGTGCTGCAGCAATTTGAGACCTGTGGAGGGCTTAGAACAGGAAAGAATTTTTAAGAATTCTGCGGTGATTCGCTCCGCTGATACAATTTTAATACGGGCCGCTTGGTGATTCATAGATTCCCTAATTCTAGAGTCCACCCGCATATCCAGTTTAGAGCAAAAATATGCGGCTCTCATCATCCTTAAAGGGTCGTCTGAAAAAGTTTTGTTCGGGTCCAAAGGTGTAACCAGTTTTTTTGCCTGTAAATCGAGGATACCTTTAAACGGATCTGACAGATTTCCAAATCGTTTTGGGTGCAGATCAATTGCCATGGCATTGATAGTGAAATCTCTTCGAAGCAGATCGCCCTTTAAATCTGTGTATTGAATTTTATTAGGTTTCCGAGAAGAGTTATCGTAGGACTCTGTCCGGGCGGAAGCAACCTCAAGTGGAATCTTTTTATATGGGATCCGAGCGGTTGAAAACCGTTGAAATGGAACAATTTTATCTACTTTTAATTCGTCAGCAAGCAAACGGGAAAATTTTATTCCATCGCCCACTACCATAAAATCGATTTCCTTTATGTCGCGCTCTAAAAAGAGGTCTCGGACATACCCGCCTACCACATACACTTCTTGTTCATACTTGGCACCTAATTCTCCTGCTAGTTGTAATATATTAGAACCGATGATATTTTCTTCAATTAAATGTCGGATATTTGCCATGGGTAAAATTAACCTGATGTGTCTATTCTTTTTAGCAGGAAAAATGAGTTTGCTATATTTGTTTTTCTTTTAACGATAGGGAATAATTTAGTTTTTTCCTGGTTTTATTCCAGCTACAGTCAGTGCTTTCCCCCAAATCTCTAATTTTACTTTTCTCTGCTTAGAAGTCATTTTTGGGAAATATTTTTCCTGAAAAGAATGTGTGATCTCAGGAAATTCACCAAATTGTTTTTTAAATAATAGTCGGAACACTCCCAATGCTGTTTTATCTTTTAGTTTTGGC
This sequence comes from Fidelibacterota bacterium, assembly GCA_034408645.1. Taxonomy (GTDB): domain Bacteria; phylum Fidelibacterota; class Marinisomatia; order Marinisomatales; family AB-629-J13; genus AB-629-J13. The sequence continues at coordinate 25,716 of DASCRE010000069.1, forward strand.
CGTTTTACTGGCACATCTAACAAATCTGATATAAACTGGAGCAACGGTTTTCTGGCACCACCACCAGCAGACTGAGCGGATGCAATCTCTAAACCATCTTTTTTGAGAGTTTGTATTATATCATGAACGAAAAAGCCTATAGATTCCATTCCAGCTCTTATTATTTCATTATTCGTCGCATTATTTAACTTATAAGATACTAGCTCTTTAGGTTGAACCCAATACGGGGATGCAATCCCAGTGAAATTGGGAATAAGAACTCCATCGGTTTTTGTTTTAATGCATCGCTCATCCCATTTCATTTTTTTATGGGGGATATTCAAATAATCTTCCAACCAGTAAAACAATGAATTGCAAGCATTAATGGTTCCTTCCAAAAGAAAATAATGTTTAGGGTTTGAAGACCAAAGCAAATTTGATAAAAGCCCATTTTTGAATATTTTTTTATCGCCTGTACAGTACTGGACAGAACCAGATGTACCCAGATTTATTGAAACCATTCCCGGGCTAGAGAAATCCTGCCCAATCAATGATGACTGTTGATCTCCTATGATACAAAGTAGAGGAATATCACTTTTATCTATATTTACTTTTCCAAAATATTGGAGTGAGGGGACCAGTGGCGGAAGACACAAAAAATCTACATTGAATAATTCACACAATGTTTTATCCCAATTCAAAGAATCAAGAGAAAATAATTGAGATCTCCCGGCGATAGAATGATCTACTACAGCAATCCCCGTTAACACATGATTTAAATATGAACTGAGGGGCCCAAAAAAAGCTTCCCCCGATTTTATTTTCTTCTTCAGTTCGGGATATTCTTTGATGAGGTGAGCATATTTTAATGCACCAAAGTGACCGCTGAGCGGAATCCCTGTTTTTTTGTAAACAAGTTTTTTATGCTCATTAAATTTATCGATGAGGTGATGCGCTCTATTATCCTGCCAACTCAAGGCCGGAGTTAAAGGTTGAATAGATTTTTTGTCCCAGAACAAAAAGGTTGACCTCTGCACTGCTAGTCCTAAAGAGAGAATTATACCTTTTTTTTCATTCGCCCAATTTATTGCGGAAGTGATTAATAAATTCACCACGTCAGCAATTTTTTGAGCGTCACACTCAACATAAAGTGGTTTAGGTCGATTCAGAAAATGCTTAAATTTTTCACTGAAACACACCTCGCCTTCTTCATTGAAAATAAAAGACTTAGTCCCGCTTGTCCCCTGATCAATAATTAGAAAATAACGCTTTTTCATTTACTCAAATTTCTGAATATCACTGTAAAGAATTCCAATCAACCCAGTGAATGTTCCTCCAATTCCAAACAGAAGAAACACAATATGAATAGAAATAACTTCTGAAATCATTCCTACCAAAGCCGTTGAAATTGCTGTCATACCAGAAACAGCTAAGTGAACCATTGCAAATAGCCTACCATGATATCTATTGGGAGCATATTTTTGTAGGATGGTCGTCCTGGAAACTGTAATTATAGGAATCCCCATTCCATGAAACATGATAATGCAAAGTGCCATTGGGACCGATTTAACCCAGAAGAAAAGAGCATATGTCAACCCATCCCAAAGTATTCCCAATAAAAGAAGATATCCATTTTTGAATTGGTTGGAAAAATGGTACATAAAAAAGGTTCCTATTAACATTCCCAAAGCCATACCTGCTTCAACAAATGCAAAGTCCGATGCAGAGCCCAATAAGTGATATTTGATCATGATAGGTATACCTACAATGGCGGGGCCCATAATAAAAATATTGTTTATTATAGTTAGAATAATGAGAAGTCTAATTGACCTATTCGCTTTGAGGTAAGTGAAACCTGACCTCAGTTCCTGTAATCGGGAGCCAATAGTTGATTCCTTTAATTTATCAGGATAATGGATTGTCATCAGTACTATTGCAGCAAGTAAGAAAGATAATGCATCCCACGCAAAAAGGATTTCAATTGACATTATGTTTAACAGAATGCCTGCTATTACTGGACCAGTGAAATAAGCAAATTGCCCACTAGTGGCTATTAGTGAATTTATTTTTATTAATTTATCTTTGGGAAAGATCTCAGGCAAGAAGGCGTTTAATGCTGGTGGGAATAAAGAACCAAAAGAAGCACGAAGAAAAGCCAGAACTCCAATAATTAATCCTATTTTAATATCTATGAATAAAAGCACTGGAATAATTGCAACTACAACTGCCTGAGAAAAATTTGATATAAGCATTAACTTTATTCTACTATAGTGGTCAACCAATACCCCGGCGAAGACACCAAACACAATCGCTGGCAAATATGCACTCATAGCGATTAGACCAGTTGCAAAGGTTGATTCGGTTATATCCAGAATTATCCATACTAGAGCTAACTGATATACAGCATCGCCGGTTGCTGAAATGGTTTGAGCTGACCAGAGTTTTAATGTGTTATGTTTGATTTGGGAACAAATAATAATGAATGAAAGTCAAATATTGTTTATAAGGAGCTTCACTTTATCAAAAAGATATATCTTCTTTGATTTTTTATTTTTATATAAATTTATCAATCAGAATGTTGGTTTTAATCCTGTAATATATAAAGAGCGAATTTATTACCTAAAAGACTTTTCCCAATGTGGAAATCATCATTAATTTTTACGATAATTTAGGAGTGAAAAATGACATATATAGTAGCTGAACCATGTGTCGGAACCTGTGACACCGCTTGTGTTGAAGTATGCCCAGTAGATTGTATCCATGGTCCAGAAGACAAAACTGGAGCTGGAGAAGAAGCAAAGGCAGCAGGTTTTGACCCAGAGGGGAAACAATTATATATTGATCCAGAGGAATGTATAGATTGTGGTGCCTGTGAACCGGAATGTCCTGTTGAAGCAATATTTGAAGAAAGCGAAGTTCCTGATGAATGGAACAAATACATTAAAATCAATTACGAGTGGTTTGGCCAAGAGTATACTGGATAAAATATATTCATTATTTTTTATTGACGGCTTTTTTAGAAAAGCCGTTTTTTATCCCTCCCCAATTTTGCCATGACAAAAGAAAATGTTTTAAGGGTTTTATCTCAAATTAAATATCCGGGATTTAGTAGGGATATTGTTTCATTTGGGCTGGTTGAAAACATTTCAATAAAAGATGATGATGTTCAGGTTGTATTGAAACTTCCCATAGAAAAATCCAAGCAGGAGGGAATACAGAGGAAGGTTCGTGATAAATTAGAATCACTTGAAAATTTTAAGAATGTAAATGTTGTGATAACTGATGCAAAACAGCCAAAGGATAACACTGCTCAGTCTATAAAAATGGAAAAAGTGAAGAATATCATTGCAGTTGCAAGCGGAAAAGGCGGTGTGGGAAAGTCTACGGTGGCAGCCAATATTGCCTGTTCATTTTCAAAGAAAGGATATAAAGTTGGACTTTTAGACTTGGATATTTATGGTCCATCGCTTCCAATTATTTTGGGAATAAATGAGTCTCCTCAAATCACCGAAGAAAGAAAATTAATTCCTTTGAATTGGAAGGGGCTAAAAGTTCTTAGTTTTGGATTTATCAGTGGTAACGATTCTCCAACAATCTGGCGAGGGCCCCTTGTTGCAAGGATGACGGAACAGTTTTTTCGGGACGTTTTATGGGGAGAATTAGATTATCTCATTTTAGATCTGCCTCCAGGTACTGGAGATGTTCAGTTAACACTAACACAAAAAATTCAAATCAGCGGAGCTGTTATTGTTACGACACCACAGGATATTGTACTGTCCGATGTTCGAAAAGGCGCGGATATGTTTCGGAAAGTGAATACTCCAGTTTTGGGTGTGATTGAAAACATGTCTGGATTAACCTTACATGGGACTGTATTTGATTCAGAAAACAATCCCCTGAAAAACGGTACAGTTAAATTGGAAAATAAAGAAAGTGCCAATATAGATAATAAAGGAGCATTTACCTTAACTATTGACTTGTTTAAAAAAGGAGGGGGGGAAAAAGAAAGCCAGCGTCTTGGAGTCCCCTTGTTGGGGAAAATTCCTTTGTCACAGAATATCATGGACTCAACAGATGCAGGCATCCCAATTACATTCAGTTTGCCTGACACTTCTGATTCGAAAATATTTTCAGACATTGTATCACAAATTGAAAATAGACTTGTGTCTTAACTGTAATATTTATTGAATAATATAACTGACTTTAATATTTTAAAGGGAACAGAACTTCCTAAACTACATAGAAGAGATAAAATATCAACTTGTATCCTCCAATTTTATATGAGATGTGTCCAATCAGTTTAAAAAACAATATTCTAAAGCAAAAAAATATACCTAAGCATATTGCAATCATCATGGATGGGAATGGTCGCTGGGCAAAGGAACGTTCAATGTCTCGGCTATCAGGTCACCATGAGGGGGTAAATTCAGTTCGGGAGATTACTCGAGTCTGCGGCGAAATTGGAGTAGATCATTTAACTTTGTATACATTTTCTACTGAAAACTGGGGAAGGCCAAAAAGAGAGGTGTCCGCCCTAATGACGTTATTACTTCACACTATCCGGGATGAGATTAAAAACCTTCATGAAAACAAGGTGAAATTGACAACAATAGGAGATTTAAGTGCACTGCCAAAATCAGCACGAGAGAATATTCAGGAAGGAATAAAAACAACTAAAAATAACAATGGACTGAATCTTATATTAGCATTAAACTATGGAGCTAGACAGGAGATAACACGATCAGTGAAGAAACTGATAGATCAAATTATGTCAGGGAAAACTGTGCCAGAAGCCATTACTGAACAAAACATTTCTGAAAATTTATATACAAATGTGATTAAGGATCCGGATTTGCTTATTAGAACTGGAGGAGAAAGACGAATTAGTAATTTTCTATTATGGCAATTGGCATATTCAGAATTATATATGACCGATATCCATTGGCCAGCATTCAGGGAAGAACAGCTTTTAACAGCTGTTCAGGATTTTCAAAAGAGAGAGCGACGATTTGGAAAAACAAGTAAGCAGGTAAAACCTTCATGAAGAATATATTTTATAATCTTTTTTTACTATTTTGTTTTTTCTGTGTATTTACACAGGCTCAATCTAAAATAAAGATTCTTGATGTGGGGATTGAGGGGAATGTTGTTACAACAGATAGGATGATTCGATATACAGCTTCATTAAAAATTGGGAATGAAGTCAACCCAGGAGATTTCTCAAAGGCGGTGAAGCGATTATGGAGATTAGGGATGTTTTCGGATATTCAAATTCGGCTTGACGAGGAAACGGGTGAGGGAATTAAAATTACTATTATTGTCGAAGAAACCCCCATTCTTGGAAAAATATTTTTTGAGGGTAATAAGAAAATTAAAGATTCTCAATTGGAAGAAAAATTGATGCTTGTCTCTGGGCAGCGGCTTAAACTGAATACTGTTCATGAAAAAATCCAGGAATTAAAAACAATATATGCAGAAGAAGGGTTTTTGTTAGTAGATATAGAAGGTGAGCTGTCTCAGGCAAAAACTGTTCGGTCAAATGACCCAAAAATCCTGAAAATCACAAAAGATTTAACATTTAATATAAAAGAGAACCGGAAAGTTAGAATTGGTGCCATTAAATTTGACGGGAACAAATCTTTCTCTGATTGGCGGCTCAGGAGAGTAATAAAAAACACAAAACAACAAAGGTGGTATCTGTTTTGGCGATCTCATTTTGATGTGGAGAAATTTGAAGAAGATATTGAATCGCTTACCGCATTTTACAAAAATAAGGGATACCGGGACTTTATGTTTCTTTCAGATTCAATGGAGTACAGTAGTGATAATAAAAAAATGAACGTTTATATAAAAATTACAGAGGGAGAAAAATATAAATTCAGAAATTTCACTTGGGAAGGTAATACTTTATATGATGGAGAAATTCTGGGCCGCGCATTGGGACTAAAAAGTGGTGATACATTTAATGAAGAAGATTTTAACAAAGCGATTTATGAACGTATGCAAAGTCTTTACATGGATAGAGGATATATTTATAGCCGAATTGAACCTTTGGTAACCCCCGTTGGAACAGACTCTCTGGATGTTCATTTTCGAATATTGGAAAACCACAAAGTCTTCGTAAGAAACATTATGATTGGAGGTAATACCAAAACAAGGGAAAATGTGATCCGACGTGAATTAAGGATTTTCCCTGGAGATGTGTTTAGCAGGGAAAAATTAATTCGTAGCCAACAGGCTGCCTGGATGCTAAATTATTTTTCTAATGTAGTCCCAGATGTAGTACCCGTAGATGAAGATCAGGTGGATTTAGATATAGTGGTTGAAGAAAAATCTGCTGACCGGGCCAATGCTAATATCGGGTTTACAGGCGAATATGGGATGACCGGTGGTGGGGGGCTTGAGTTTAATAATTTCAGGGGTATGGGTCAGCGATTAATGTTCAGTTTTAATACAGGGACCAATTATTCAATTTACACTACCAGTACTCCCTCAAAATACCAATCAATAAGTCTCAGTTTTACTGATCCCATGGTGTACGACACACCAAATTTAATAGGATTTTCAATCTATTATTCATTCAGAGGTGCATCAACAAATTATTATTTTCCTCTAGACTTTACTGCAAAAGGTGGATCTGTTACATGGGGAAGACGTTTTCGCTGGCCTGATGATTATTTTAGGGGGAACTGGGCCTTGCGAGGCGTTGAAAAAGAATATAGTGGAAATCAGGCTGATCTTGATCGATATGTGAAAGGATTAAGTGTTTCCAGAGGAATAAATCTGACGCAAATAATCAGCAGAGACAGCAGAAATCGGCCCGAGTTTCCCACTTTGGGGTCCCTATTCTCCTTGGAAACCACACTATCTGGAGGCCCTTTGGGAGGGAATGAAGACTTTCACAAACATGTTTTGAAGTTAGAGTGGTATACACCTACATTCTGGAAATTTGTTTTGAAAAGTTCTTTTAATTTGGGGATGATAGAGTCTCTTCCTTCTGAGAAAGACGAACTTTCTATTATTCCATTTGATGAACGATTCATTATGGGTGGGAATGGAATCCCCTATGGGAATATGCTTAGAGGATATCCGGACAACTCCATTGGACCTGTTACTTCAGGCGGTAGCCCAATTGGAGGAAATGCAATGATAAAATTTAATACAGAATTCAGGTTCCCCTTTTCAGAAAATCCAGTTGTTTATGGTTTGATTTTTGGTGAGATGGGGAATGTCTGGAATTCACATCACATGAATGAACCATTTAATATATCTCGAGGCGGTGCATTGACATTAAGAAAATCAGCAGGGGTCGGCATTCGGTTTTTTATGCCGATGATAGGCATGCTGGGATTTGATTTAGGTTATGGATTTGATGATATAACCGGATCAGGCACTCCACAAGGATGGACGACAACCATAATATTTGGACAACCATTTTAATTAATATATTAGGAGAAAAAAGGTGAATAAAAACACAAAATATATATTTACACTTATAAGCATAGTTTTCTTTCCGATGTTACTTTTTGGTCAGTTAAAAGTGGGATATGTTGCTTCAGACAGAATTCGATTGGAATATGAAGAGTTCAAAGAATCAGAGTCTCAATTGCAATTGGATTTTCAAAAGATTCAATTCGAATATCAGGAGATGTTGAAAGAATTAGATAGTTTAAAACAGGCATTTGACACTCAGCGATTGATGAGTTCTCCTGAATGGCGGCGGGAAAAAGAACAGAATATTAAAGATAAAGAGATGGCAATTCAGAACTTTCAGGCAAAAAAAGTTGGGCCTGAAGGTGAGTTAGTAAAAAAACAATCTCAAATGGAATATGAATTACTCTCCAAGGTAAAAAAGGCAGTTGATAATGTTGCTATAGAAAAAGGGTATGATTTTATTTTTGATGGATCTATATCTTTGCTATATGGAAAACCCACTCATGATTTAACCGATGATGTGTTGCATGAATTGAGAAAAGTCAGCAGTAATACACCTAAATAGGTATTTATTTGCCAACATTGGAGCAATTGGCAGAATTAGTAGGAGGGGAACCAGTTGGTCAATCTGACTTGATTGTTTCTGGTGTATCTGAGATACAAGATGGGAAACAGGGGACAATATCTTTTTTAGCAAATCCTATGTATAAAAAATATATAGAGTCCACGAAAGCTTCGGCAGTAGTTGTCTCAGATTCTTCACTGTTAAATGGCCAAAACGGAATTGTAGTTCGAAACCCTCAGCTTGCATTCTCAAAAATTCTAGGTGAATTCAGCCCAAGACATACAACACAAAAAGGTATTCATCCCACTGCCGTTGTTGATCCGTCTGTTCATTTAGGGGATGTTGTTTCTGTAGGAGCCAATGCTGTAATCCAAGAAAATGTAACCATTGGAGAAGGAACCAGGGTCGAGGCCAACTCAGTGATAGGTTGTAATACTGTCATTGGAAAAGAATGTAGAATCCATCCTCGTGTCACAATTTATCATGATTGTACCATTGGAGATCGTGTTGTTATTTTCAGCGGAACTGTGATAGGATGCGATGGTTTCGGATTTGTAACGGAACAGAATACCCACTATAAGATTCCTCAACTTGGTAAAGTGATTATTGGAAGTGATGTGGAAATAGGTGCAAATTGCACAATTGACCGAGCTACTATAGGAGAAACAATCATAGGGAAGATGACCAAATTAGACAATCTCATTCATATTGCTCATAATGTTAAGATAGGGGTGGGATGTCTCCTTGCTGCAGGCGTAGGTATTGCAGGAAGTGTGACCATCGAAGATTATTGTATATTAGCTGGACAATCGGGTGTTGTTCCTCATGTTACTGTTGGATCTAAATCCATTATTGCAGTCAAATCAGGAGTAACAAAATCTCTAAAGGGTGGAGAGATATATTCAGGGATGCCAGCGAGAAAAATTCGTGAACAGAATAAAAAGGATGCCATATTATCATCGGTTTCCCTGTTGAAAAACCGAATAGAAAAATTAGAAAAAATCACTTTAAAAAATGACACTTCAACATAGGTTCCAGCGCACTATTTCAAAGCCAGTTTCCTGTACAGGAGTTGGACTACATACGGGACTTGAAAGCACAATTACATTCAGGCCTGCTCCTGAAAATTTTGGTATACATTTTATACGGCAGGACATAAAAAATTGTCCCGAAATTATGGCAGACATAGACCATGTTGTGGATATTTCAAGAGGGACCACTATCGAACAAAACGGGGTCAAAATTTTTACTGTTGAACATGCACTTGCGGCGGTTTCGGGCTTGCGAATTGACAATGTGTTAATTGAATTGAGTGCAAAAGAACCTCCTGTTATGGATGGTAGTTCAAAGGCCTTTGTTGAGGTGCTGCAAAATGCAAATATTTTGGAACAGAAAAAACCTCGAAGAGTGTTGGAAATATCTGAACCAGTTTCCTATTCAGACCCAAAAAGAGGCGTAGATATTCACGTTGTCCCTTCTGACCAATTTAGAGTCACCTTTATGATTGATTATAAACTTCCATCCCTAGGTTCTCAATATACTGCTGTTTACAATATGCAGGAGGATTTTGCACGAGAGGTTGCACCTGCAAGGACATTCTGTTTCTTAAGTGAGATTGAAGAACTCAAAGAAGCTGGCCTAATTAAAGGGGGAGGTTTAGATAACGCCGTAGTTATTGTTGATAAAGAAATTAACTATTCTGAGGTGAACAAGCTCAAATCGCTTTTTGGGATAGAGGAAGAAATTATAATGGGCGCTAATGGTATTTTGAATGGAAAGAGGTTAAGGTATAAAAATGAGCCGGTTCGCCATAAAACTCTGGATCTAATTGGAGATATGGCCTTGCTTGGATGCCCAATTAAAGGCCATGTTACTGCTGCAAGAAGTGGGCACGCTAGCAATGTAGAATTTGTTAAAATGATTCGCAGTACTTATTCAGAATTTTTTTAGAAGTTACCCATGCCAAAGCCTTCCTTTTTAATCGAGGACATATTAAAGATTGTCCCACATCGTTATCCGTTCATACTTATTGATCGTATTGTAAATTATAATCCTGGGGATAAATTAACGGCAATTAAAAATGTAACCATAAACGAGAATTTTTTTCAAGGTCATTTTCCTAATCAACCCGTAATGCCAGGAGTACTAATTTTGGAAGCCATGGCACAGGCAGGAGCATTTTTGGTTCTAAATACAGTTGATAATCCATTGGAAAAGAATATGTTTTTTACAGGTATTTCTAATTCAAAATTTAGAGCACCTGTAACTCCAGGGGATCAATTACGTTTGGAAATAAAATTAATTAAAATTAAGCTAACTGCGGTGCGGTTGCAGGGAGAAGCCTATGTGGAAGATAAACTAGTTGCCCAGGCGCTCATTATGGCCAATATTGTTAATAGAGCGTAAGGGAGAAATTAATTTCTACCTCCATTCATCCTACAGCCATAGTACACAAAGGAGCTGATTTAGGCGAAAACGTAAGCATTGGTCCTTTTGTATATATTGAAAATGGTGTAACAATTGGTTCAGGAACCAAGGTTGAAAATTTTGCAGTTATTAAATCCAATACATTTATCGGAGAAAATTGTAGAATATTTCAAGGATCTGTCATTGGGGAAATTCCACAAGATTTAAAGTTTGCCGGTGAAAAGACAGAAACAAGGGTTGGCGATAATACCACCATTAGGGAATTCGTGACCATAAACAGAGGGACCTCAGCTTTAGGATATACTGAAGTTGGGAAAAATGTTTTATTGATGGCCTATTGCCACATTGCCCATGATTGTATAGTAGGGAATAATGTTATCATGGCGAATATGGCAACGTTGGGAGGTCATGTTGAGCTTGGCAATTGGGCATTTTTAGGGGGTGGTGTTTTGGTACATCAATTTTGTAAAGTTGGGGAACATTCTTTAATCGCTGCCGGATTCAGGGCAGTACAGGACGTTCCTCCTTTTATATGGGCCTCAGGTGAACCGATTAAATACAGTGGTATAAATAATGTGGGTTTAAAAAGAAGAGGATTTTCGTCTGAAGAAAGGCGATTAATAAAGCAGATTTACATGTTGTATTTCCGCTCAAAACTTCCCAGAGTGAAAGCCCTGAATGAGATTAAAATTCAATTTTCAAAAACTCCTTTGGGAAAAATAATTGTAGATTTTATTGAAAAAAGTAACCGGGGAATTATATAAGCAAGTATTATTATTGTGTCCTAATTGATAACAAAAATTTCTCAAATAAAAAATAGGGTTTATTAATAAAAATTTACTTTAGAATCCCCTTTTTTCTCATGATTCACAACTCTCCTTTTTTATATTTAATATCCAATGAATCAAACCAATTCAGTCGAAAAAAAACTTAGCACAACAGGTAGGTGGGGTTTATTACTTGTATTTTTCACTTTTGGCTTTTCTCAATGGGCTGACGTTGATGTCAGTGATTCATTTACGTCTACTGATATAAAAACATTTGTTGAAAGCACAACTTTTGGATTATCACCAAATCCTTCATTAATTTCCTTTTCTAAAAAGAGAGTTTATGTTGGGGTAGGGCTATCAAACAACATACTCCTTAATCCCAGTGTTTATCAGAATAAACTTTCTGGCTGGGTACCAAAATTCTCCGCAGATATTTTTATCACAAACAATCTTTATTTCATGGGCCGTCTCAGTCAGTTTTATTCTGGTAAAAATATTGTCCAATCTAACAATTATGGAATTGCATTGGTATCTGGAGAAGATGCAACCTACCCATGGCAAACCTCCATTGTGTTTTGTAGCTTAAAGGGCCCCCAAAAATTTGCATTGAGAGACATTTCTTTATCCATGGCAACACTAGTACAAGTAGCTGACCATCAGATTCAGGTTGGAGTGGGGAAAGAAATGTATTCTGCTAGGTTTTTTTTTGAAGATGCAAACATACTCTTCCCCAATGGGATGAAAGGTGAAATAAATTATATATTGCTGGGGATGCATTTAAATAGAAAATCAATCAGGATTACTCCTCAGATTCGATTTAACCCTAGATTGATAAAAACATCTATTAGAATGACTTGGGGGATAGGCTGAAAATATGAAGAGACTCTCCATTTTGGGCTCAACTGGATCAATTGGTGTTAACACGTTAAATGTAGTACGAAACCTAGAAGAGAAAATTTTTATTAAATATCTTACGGCGAATTCGAATAGTGAATTGTTAATCAAACAGGCAATAGAATTTCGTCCTGAAACTGTCGTAATAGTGAATAAAGGAAAAGCCAATATAGTAAAAGAATCTGTAGAAAGATTTGGAATAGATGTTATGGTTGGGCGAGAAGGCCTTATAGAATGTGCTAAAGATTCAGATGTGGATATTCTGTTGAATGGGTTGGTGGGTTCAGCCGGTATGGAACCCACGTTTCAGGCCGTAAAATCTGGAGTGGATGTTGCATTAAGTAATAAAGAAAGCCTGGTAATGGCTGGTGAATTAATTAATCATGAAAAAGGAGTTTCTGGCTCAAAAATTATTCCGGTTGACAGTGAGCATTCTGCTATTTGGCAGTGCCTAACAGGTGAATCTATAAACGATGTAAGCCGATTAATTCTTACGGGGAGTGGCGGACCATTCCGAAATAAAAATAAAAATTATTTCGGTAAAATTACTCCTGAGGAAGCCCTAAATCATCCCAATTGGGAGATGGGGAATAAAATCACAATAGATTCAGCTACAATGATGAACAAGGGACTGGAAATTATTGAGGCCCATTGGCTTTTTGATATGGAACCAAATGAGATTGACATCGTAGTACATCCTCAATCTATCATTCACTCAATGGTTGAATTCAAAGACCGATCAGTAAAAGCACAATTGGGAATTCCGGATATGAAAATTCCTATCCAGTATGCATTGACCTATCCAAAGCATATTGATTCAGAGTGGGAATCCCTCGATCTTGCTTCCATAGGTTCTCTTACCTTTGAATATCCAGATTTTGACAAATTCCCCTGTATTAGGCTCGCGTATGATGCTTTAAAAACTGGTGGCTCAACCCCTGCTGTGTTAAATGTGGTAAATGAATATGCTGTGTATAAATTTTTAAATAATGAGATTAGCTTTACGGATATTCCCAAAATGATTGAGAAAGCTTGCGAAAGTCACAATTGGATAGAGCACCTTGATTTTGAGACTTTGCTTGAGCTGGAAACTTGGTCTATCAAATTTGTAAATTCATTCCAATCATGATTATAATTAATAAATAATATGACGACACTTTTGGCTTTCATATTTGTAATTGGGGTGTTAGTCTTTGTTCATGAATTAGGGCATTACCTTGCAGCACGCTCTGTCGGAATTAGAGTTGAAAAGTTTTCAGTTGGATTCCCACCAAGATTTTTTACGTTTACTTCGGAAGATGAAGGTTGGTTAATTCAAATGTATTTCTTTTCTCGATCATCGGTAGGGAAATGGGAGTGGCAGTCTGTTTGGGAGAAAAAAGTATTGGTATCGGGAAAAATAGGGACCGGCACTGAATATTGTTTAGCATTATTTCCGTTAGGTGGCTATGTAAAAATGGCTGGGATAATCGATGAAAGCATGGATACAAGCATTACCAGTGCACCTGATGAATTTATGAGTAAATCTATTTTGTCACAGATATTTGTCATGAGCGCAGGTGTGATCATGAATGTTCTTTTTGCATTTTTCGTTTATACAGCTCTCTCATATCATTTTGGCAAACCGGTTGAAAATCCTCCTACAATTATCTCTCAACTTGTAGATAAAATGCCTGCAAAAGAGGCAGGAATTCTTTCTGGTGACAAAATAATTTCTATCAATGGGGAACCGGTTGATAATTGGAATGACATGGCACTAAAAATACAAAGTATTCCTGTAAAAAAGATTATATTAGAGATTGACCGTGATGGGAAACACCTCACTAAACAATTCACAACTTCATTCAGATTAGACAGAGCAGGTGTGGACACAGTGGGCTCAATTGGGATTTATCCGAAGATGCATTATATTGATGTTAATCTTTTACAGGCCGGAGTATCAGGATTCAATGGAACAGTGGAAGGTTTTCGTATAATTGTTTTGTCGATTAAAATGCTGATCACCGGTGAAGCATCTTTGAAGGAATTAGGGGGGCCTATAATGATTGCCCAATTAGCAGGAAAAACGGCAGAAGCTGGAATCCCTACACTACTGTCATTCATGGCACTTATTAGTATTAATCTAGCATTTTTGAATATTCTTCCTATTCCCGGACTAGATGGGGGGCATATTTTTTTATCGATTATTCAGGTCATAATCCGCAAGCCGTTAAGCGTCAAAACGCGAACGATTTTTCAGCAGATTGGGATGGCGTTCCTTTTACTGCTCATGTTTATCGTTTTTTACAATGATATTGGTAGACTGTTCATAAACTGAACGACTTTAGTTTTAACTTCATTGTTCCATATTTTAGTTTTACCAAGATTTGTACTGGAATCCTTCGGGCATCATCGCTGAACCAAATAGTCATATCCCCTTCATTTTTCAGGAGGGTTTTCCCATTTTTGAATGGATTGATGACCAGACATTTAAATTTTCCCGCAGGACCAGACAGCGATTCCCTTTTGTCCACCCGTAGTTGAAAATCCGTGAATGAACCGTTATCAAAAGTGACCATATTTAGGGTTTCTCCAAGGATAAGGGGAATGGTTCTCAAATAATAAAATAGGGAATAGGGATCAAACACTGTCTCGGATATAGGTATGGAGTCATTATTTACGACCGCAAAAGAATCAGCATAAAAAAGTTTTGTACTAGATTTTTTTCTATAGTCTCCTTGTCTTATTGTCTTTATTTGGCGGTGAATAAATAGACCTTTTTCATCAATCCAGGAATCCACCTTGTCCCTGATCTTAAATAACCTATCACCAAGTGAACCGGTACGCGCAGAATATTGAATATGAAATGAAGGGATATTGTCTACTGTATCCAGTGAAACAATTTTTAGTTTAGCTGTCCCAGCTGGAATAAAATTAAATTTAGCTGTATAATTAAAGGTTTCTCCAACCCTAAAAGGGAAACTATTCCCATGAACCTTTAGGGAAAAACAAATGAATATTACGATGATTAATAGTCCTGATTTATTTCCCCATTTCATCTAATTTTCCTCAATTTTTTATCGATAAGTTTATAAATAGTTGATCCATGTGAAGGAGGAAGAGGGCCATCATCTACCATCAAATCAATTTTATCTTCAAATTGTTTCATGATATCATCAGGATCATTTAATGGTGGGTGCCCGGTATGATTGACGCTGGTAGTTGTGATAGGGTGATTTAGCCTATGAACAAGATTTTTCCCAAAATAATGACCCGGCATTCGGATTCCTATCGAATGGTTTGGTCCATAAATTTCAGGGCACAGGGCTCTCTTCTTGGCAGGAACAATGATAGTGTTTGTTCCACCAAGATTTTTAGATAGAATGATCTTTTCTTCTTCAGATAAGTTAGAGATTTCAAATGCCATGGTAATATTGCTGACTAAAACACTTATGGGCCCACGACGTTTTTTAATATTATAAATTTTATTGATGACGGTGCTATTGGTGGCATCTCCACCAAATCCGTATAAAGTGTCTGTGGGATACACGATTATTCCACCTGATTTTATGGTTTTTTCAGCTAATGAATTGACATCCGTAGATTGTGAGGAAATTCGCTGACTCATTTGCCTGGTGGAGGCGTTTTCCATCGGTTGTGCCACCAGAAATATTGTTCGGGATGGATGCGAATCTCATTTTCTAGTAGTTGGGTATATGCTTGGGTGAATGTCTCAGTATCTGACCAAGATTCTTTGGGGATATCCTTAAGTTTAATAAGAAATTGATTATGTCCTTCTTTACTGCATACACCAAATATAGGGATGGAGCCTTTATGTTGATAAAATCGTGCGGCTCCTTTTGGGGTTGAAGAAAGGATATTAAAAAAATGTACAAACGCACCTCTGTTTTTTGCATCCTGGTCGCTTATTAATCCCAAAATACCACCATCATCCAAAACCTTGTTCATTTTTTCTAAAGAATCTTTTCTAAAAATGTGTTTAATCCCACTCCATTCTCTCTTTTTTCTAAAAAACTGGTGGGCCCCTTTATTTTTTTGTTTTTGCGCAACCCCCGTAAGAGGATAATTTTGTTTTCCTAGCCAGGCAATGTTACATTCCCAAAATCCAAAATGCCCTGTTATGTATAGCACTCCTTTTTTTTGTTTTAATGCATCATTAATTAAATTTTTATTTTCTACTTTAATATTTGTTTGACCATAGGATTCTGGGAATCCAAAAAAAAGCAGAAACTGTTCCATAAAAAAAGAATAGGATTTTTTAAGAATTTGAGTTTTCCATCGAGCAGATTTATTGGGAAAAGCTCTATCTATATTTTTTAATGCCAGATATTTTCTTGTTGGAATATTCCGGTAGGCAACCCCCCCCCATTTTTGTGCCAAAACTACCCTTCTATGTGCATTTAATCTACATGCGAAACGGGAAAGGCAATCAAGAAAAAAAATCAATATTCGTTCATTTAGTTTCATTGTGGTGTCGTAAATTGTTAGAATCTAAGTTAAATTCCTTCATTGTAATATTTCTTTTAAGAACGACTTTATGTATATCAAATTTGTAAAATATTTTCTTTCAATTTTCGCAATGGTATCAGTTTCTATTGCCAAAGTAGTATATGTTGTTCCTATTCAGGGGACGATTGACCTGGGCCTGCCACCGTTTATTGAACGAGTAATTTCTACTGCAGAAAATAATAATGCGGACGGTGTTATTTTTGATATAGACACATTCGGTGGTCGTGTAGATGCGGCCACACAAATAAAAGATGCTCTTCTCGGTGCAAATTTAATGACGGTTGCATTTGTTAACCGCCGTGCAATTTCTGCTGGAGCATTGATATCTCTTTCCTGTGAAAAAATATTTATGACCGGAGGTGGCACAATTGGAGCAGCAACAGCGGTGGATATGTCTGGGAAAAAAGGTTCTGAGAAAGTTATAAGTTATATGAGAGAAGAGATGGCATCTACTGCTGAAAAAAGAGAAAGAAATGTAGACATTGCTAAAGGGATGGTAGATGAAGATCTATCTTTTACCCATTTAGTTGTGGAGGGTGATTCCATTACTGTTGATGATCTGGAAGGCAGGAAAGAAGGGAAACTCATTACCCTCACTACAGAACAGGCTATTAAATATAATATGGCAGATGGTGAAGTTGAGACACTGGAAGGAGTATTAAAAACACTTGATTTAGAAGATGCGGAAATAAGAAATGCATCTATAAATTGGTCCGAAAATATTGTACGTTTTTTAACTGATCCTGTGGTAGCATCATTGCTCATGACATTTGGTTTTTTGGGGATTCTTTTTGAGCTTCAAAGCCCGGGATGGGGAATCCCCGGCACATTTGGTGCCATTTGCCTCGTACTATCATTGGGGGCATCCACCATTGCGGAGCTTGGAACAATGACTGATTTACTGATTATTATTGTAGGTTTGACCCTACTGTTTATTGAAGGATTTTTTATTCCTGGCTTTGGGATTGCGGGCATTTCGGGAATTGTGGTTTTGTTATGGGGGCTTTATGAACTGTTAATTCCAGATATACCGGTTTCTCATGATATCTATTCTCGTGCATTGGATGGCCTTACCATTGGTATTTTGGGAGGAATAGTTGGTCTGGTTTTACTTTTTAGGTTAATGATCAAAACCAAGTTTTGGAACAAGCTCACCTCTCCCGGAGTGGAAAGCAAAAAGGCCGGATATACAATTTCCATGGGTCTAGAAGATTGTGTGGGAAAATCAGGAAAAACTGTTACAGACCTGCGTCCTTCAGGGTGGATAAATATAGAAAATCAAAAAATATTTGCAGTGACAGAAGGTGAATTTGTAGAAAAAGATCAACCGGTAAGAATTTTATCTGTGGATGGAAACCGGGTGGTTGTCAGAGTTAAATTAAATGAATAATAGGAGTTTATCATGGTTTCATATGTAATGCTTGTTTCGATAGTTTTATTTGTTTTCATAATTTTTTATTTTGTTCCTTTAGGGCTTTGGGTTCAGTCTGTTGTTAGTCTTGGTTTAGGTCGTATTACTATCATTGATCTTATCCGTATGCGGTTACGAAAAATACCTCCCCGTCTTGTTGTCGATGGAATTATCAATCTTCACAAAGCTGGATTGGAACATATTTCTACCAGCATGCTGGAGACACATTATCTTGCGGGAGGGGACGTTGCAAATGTAACATTTTCAATGATTGCAGCGAATAAGGCAAATATCCCACTGGAATTTGAAACCTCCACAGCTATTGACCTAGCAGGTCGTGATATCAAAACCGCTGTTGAAACATCTGTATATCCAAAAGTGATTGATGCCCCAGCTTCTGGTACACTGGCAGCAGTTGCTAAAGATGGTATCGAAGTTAAAGCTCGCGCACGTGTTACAGTGCGAACCAATATCCCCGGTCTTGTTGGAGGGGCCACTGATGAAACAATTATTGCCAGAGTCGGTGAGGGGATTGTTAGTGCAATTGGGTCGTCTGACTCATACAAAAATGTACTTGAAAATCCAGATTCGATATCAAAGTTTGTGCTGGGGAAAGGGCTGGATGCAGGGACTGCTTTTGAAATATTAAGTATTGATATTGCGGATGTGGATTTGGGGAAAAATATAGGCGCACATTTACAGGCAGATCAGGCAGAGGCAGACCTTCGTGTGGCTCAGGCACGGGCAGAGACTCGTCGAGCTATGGCAGTTGCAGAGGAACAAGAAATGAAAGCAAGAACACAGGAAATGCGTGCCAAGGTGGTTTCATCTGAGGCAGAAGTCCCACTAGCAATGTCACAGGCTTTTCGCGAAGGGAAGTTGGGGGTTTTTGATTATGTGAATATGCGTAACATTCAATCTGATACAGATATGCGGGAATCAATATCGGGTAATAAAGATATAAAATCTACAGAAGCCCCAGAGTCGAGGGATAACGATTAGATGGATGGTATTGGATATTGGTTAATAATTGCAGCGTTTTACCTGCTGTCATCGTTGATGAAACAACGAAAACAGAAAGCTGCTCGTCAAGCGTTGGAACAGGAAGACGTGATTTCAGATTCTGAAAAAGATACCCCCCCTACTCAACCAGAATTTTTACAAAATCTGTTTGGTGATTTTTGGAATGTGGTTGAAGAAATTGGAAAAGAAGAGAATAAAACTGAGGATGATTTTCCTGTTATTGAATCAGATGAACAGATGGAACCTGAAACGGAACCAATTATTATTGAGCCAGATTCCGATAAACTTGAGAAATCTGATTTTACACATCTTCCAGAAAAAACTCGAGAATTAACTTACACGGGATCGCGATATTGGCAGAAAAAAACTAGAATAGTTCAAAACCATTTTAGTACAGTGTTAAAAAATGATTTTAAAACTGCTTTTGTGCTTAAAGAAATTTTGGATAAACCGAGGGCAATGAAAAGAACAATTCGTTAGACCAGTCGGTCAAATATTTTTTTTACCTGTGATTTAAGGTCTTTTTCTGTTGTATCATTGTGGATAACAAAATCTGCCATTCGTACTTTTGTTTCGCAAGGCCACTGCAAATCAATTCGTCTTAAAATGTCTTCCCTAGGGAGATTTCTTTTTTTAAGGGCTCTTTCCATACGAATAGATAGCTTCGCTGTTACAACAATAATGTAGTCTAGGTGGTTATCTAGTCCGGATTCATAAATCAATGCACCGTCCACCATAAAAAAAGATACTTTACTCTTGGTAGATATCTTTTGGTAATCCTCATCTATTTTTTCAAATATATGAGGATGAATTATAGAGTTCAAAGTGCTTTGATGGTATTCATCTTGAAAACTTATATTAGCCAATTTTCCTCGGTTTATTTTCCCGGTATTGTCCAATATATCCGATCCAAATTCAGCCATTAAGTCATTTTGGATTATAGCTGAGGAGTCCAAGAGCTGTTTAGCTTCTCTGTCTGCATCAAAAATATGTACTCCCAGTTCTTTAAATGTTTTTGCTGCAGCACTTTTCCCGACACCCATTCCACCAGTGATCCCAGTTTTCAGCATGAATATTTCAACGCCTTAATTATATTTTCTGTTATTTCAGGGATCCCTCCAATTCCATTTATATCCTTAACTAAATCCATTTTTTTATAGTATTTTAGGAGAGGAGCTGTCTGTTCCCAGTATATAGTTTGTCTCCGTTGAATCACCTCAGGTGTATCATCACTTCTACCGGAATCAAGCCCTCTAAGGACTAATCTGTTCACCAATTCCTTTTCATCAGCTGTGAGACTAATAACTGCATTTAGTTGATGGTGGATAAGCTCTAATATGTGGTCAAGCCCTTCAGCTTGGGGGATGGTCCGGGGAAACCCATCTAAAAGATAGCCCGAAGAACAATCTTTTTCCGTAAGACGATGTTCCATCATTTTTAGAAGAATATTATCTGGAACCAGCTTCCCGGCATCCATGAAAACTTGAGCCTCTTTCCCGATAGCAGATCTAGACTCAATTTCGCATCTCAAAATATCTCCGGTAGACAGGTGAATAATATTAAAATATTCTTTAAGCTGTTTGGCTTGAGTCCCTTTTCCTACCCCCGGAGGGCCTAAAAGAATAAGTCTCATTTTTGTAGTTATTTAAATAAGTATTCCAGCAATTGTTGCAGTAAGCCACGACGCCAGAGCTCCACCAATCATCGCTTTTAGAGCAAGTTTTGCCAAATCTTTCCTGCGCTTTGGAGCAATACCACCTATACCACCTAACTGAATTCCAATGGAACCAAAATTTGCAAAACCACACAATGCATAACTAGCAATAATTGCTGTACGTTCTGAAATTGCCGCCTCCAATCTTAAATCTCTCAGATTACTGTAAGCAATTAATTCCGTAAAAATTAATTTTTCTCCCATAAGAGTTCCCATAACCCCAGCTTCATCCCACGGTACACCCATTGTCCATGCTAAAGGTTTGAAAAAAAATCCGAAAATCATTTCAAGTGACAGACCTGCAAATCCCAACATATAGTTGACCAATGCAATAGCAGAAACAAAAGCCACAATCATTGCAGCTACGTTCGCTGCTAATTTCATTCCGTCAGTTGCTCCACGAGATAGGGCCTCTAACGCATTATCATCTGTTTTTGGTATTGTTATTTTAATTTCACCCATTGTTTCCGATTCTTCAGTTTCGGGAAGGATAATTTTGGCAATGACCATTGCCGCGGGAGCACTCATGATGGAGGCAGCCAATAAATGTCCTGCAATACCCGGGATATCACCAAGCATAGTGACATAAATTGCCATTATACCTCCAGCAATAGTAGAAAACCCTCCAGTCATCACCGCCATAAGTTCCGAGCGAGTCATGGAATTAATAAAAGGTCTCACCATAAGGGGTGCTTCCGTTTGCCCTACAAAAATATTTGCGGATACACTTAGCGTTTCTGACCCGCTGGTGCCCATAGTTTTTTGCATGATACGGGCAATCCATTTCACAGTAAATTGAATTACCCCAAAATGATACATCACCGCCATCAAAGCGGAGAAAAATATAATGGTAGGCAGGGCACGAAAAGCAAAATTAACTAATGCTGGGTGATATCCTACATCCGTAATAAAAGATTTGAAAAGGAAATCACTTCCAGCATCAGAAAAACCAATCAATTTCTTGATTGCCTTATCAAAAAACCCAAAAAAAGGTGGCCCTATTGGTGTTTTTAAAATAATCAGTGCAAGCAAAAGTTGTAGCCCCAATCCCCACCCTACAATTCTCATGTTTATTATTCGTTTGTTGTTGGACAAAATATATGCCACAGAAAGAAGAACAATAATTCCTAATAATCCAGTAAATTGAGTCACATCATTTCCTTTGGTGAAACATAGCAATTCCTGCATCGAGCTTCATAAATATCCATTTCTCCAACAATAATTTGTTCAGTTTCTCTGGTTTTTCTTTGAGTATAGGATGCTGGTTTGCCGCATTGAACACAAATTGCTCGCAATTTATCTAAATAATCAGCTTCACACATCAGGGCTGGCATTGGCCCAAAAGGTATTCTACGGTAGTCTGCATCAAGACCAGCCGCTATGACCCTTTTTTTATTATTAGCAAGGGTTTTACAGACATCAATAATATCATCATGGAAAAACTGAATTTCATCAATTCCGACTACCTCAGCACCATCTGACAAGTTCAAGATATCATGTGCATTTTTTATCAAGTGAGATTCCAATTTCATGTTATTGTGAGATACAATGTGGTTTTCACTGTAACGGCCATCAATATGAGGCTTAAAAATAGTGGTATGCATCTGAGCAATCTGAGCGCGGCGCAACCTCCTTATTAGTTCTTCGGTTTTTCCACTAAACATGCATCCACAAATTACTTCTATCCAACCAGGTTCAGGTGATTTTAGAGTCATCAGTTTTCTATTTCATGTTAAATTATTTTTGTCAAAAGCATCTGGAAGGAGGGCTTGGCTTGATGTTTCTTTTATTTTATTTTGATTGTCAATTATCAAAATTGGAATATCTCCGCACAGTTCCCATATAACCTGCCGGCAGGCTCCACAGGGGAATCCGCCATTTTCACTTGCGACTGCCATTGCTTTTATTTTTAAAAATCCTTGGGATATGGTGTTGTACAGTGCAATCCTCTCAGCACAGCAGGTTAATCCATAGCTTGCGGATTCTACATTACAGCCGCCAATTATGGAACCATCTTCCGTTTTGACCGAAGCTCCAACTGTATATTTTGAAAAGGGTGCATATGACTTATCGCGCATTTCTTTTGCAACATGTATGAGTTTCTCTTGATTCATAATTTAAACGATACGAAAGGTGCGGAATAATTTTTGTCCGCCGACACCAGCAATAAATCCTCCAATATGAGCAAACCACGCCACCCCACCGGTTGTATCCAGTCCTAATGTTCCCAACCCATTACTTAACTGCATGAGAAACCAAAAACCCAATACGATCTGTGCTGGAACTTGGATAGTAGTGATAAAGATAAAAATGATAAAAACATGTACCCGTGCTTTTGGGTACATCATCATATATGCACCTAAAACTCCCGCGATAGCACCGCTGGCACCTACCATGGGAATCTGGGAGGCCGCATTTAAGATTACTTGACTCAAAGCAGCAACCGTTCCGCACGCTAAAAAAAATATCAGGAACCGGATGTGACCGAGCGCGCTTTCCACGTTGTCCCCGAATATCCAGAGAAACCACATATTACCAGCAATATGTGCTATTCCACCATGTATAAACATAGATGTAAAGACATTAAAAATAGAAAACTGTGCTGGGATAAGACCAAACGCATAAATAAATGTTCTTTCTCCAACAATATCTGAAAGTCCCAACCCAGTTTGAAAAACAAAAACAAAAATATTAATTCCTAAAATGGCATAGGTGACATACGGAACAAGAATTCGGGGGTTATCATCCTTATAAGGAAAAAACACAGGTCAATTTAATCTGATTAATTATTAAAAACCGAAACGGATTTTATGAACAGCCTCAATGAATTGGCAATTTAATTTACATTAAATATTATTGTTTTTTCCATTTTATTCCCAGCATAATCTCGTGCAGAAATATATATGGAGTAATCTCCGGAAATAAGAGGATCAACAAAAGAATATGATAATTCCTTTTTTATAGGTTGGTAAGCACAAAACCCCCTTTTTCCGTTCAAGATAATTTTTAATGCCTCTTCACTAGGCTCAACCCCTGAAAGATTATCTTTCAAGATACATTTAATTGAATAAATATCACCGGATGTATATGAGTGTGATGGTTCAGGAAAGACATGAACTATCTCAGGAGGAATTGTATCCTGTAAAAGTGTAAATATTCCCAATTCTGATAATTCAACGGTGTGTTTAAAGTTTTTACCGTGAGGCTCCTGAAACTCCCATTTATTTTTCTTTTTGTTATATTTATAAATACCTGCTCCCTCAATTAATTGTTGATTTTGATTCAGTTTGAACGTGAGATAAACAGGGTTTTTTAAGGGGAGATTATTGGGCTCAATATTATAAGTATTGGTCAGTGATGTGATGTTACTTTCTTTAAAAGACTGTGTGTTTTTTATCCAAATCAATGCGGTATCAAACAGTGCAAATTCTTTGAACTGGATGTGTACGATATTATCCTTTGAGCTAAGTTTGGATTGAGAGTTCGGGTAGACAACCATTGCATTGATTGGAAAATCAACATGTTTTTCTTTTGTTAACACGGAGATATGATTGATGTTTTTAAATTTATCAAATGGGATTAAAGTACTATAATATGTTTGTGGAGGAGTGTGAAAGAAATTAAAATCAAATGGTTTATTATCATTTATGATTAAACGACCATGGACAGTGAACAGATTTTCTATATCTTGGAATTCAATAAACACCCCGTTTTCACTGTTAAGAATTTGTAAATCTGAATCGAGAAATAAATCTGTTTGCCAGGACTCTTGTCTTACCCAGGATCGTGGTTTTTTTGGGGATTTATTGTTGGAAAGTTTACAAACAATTTTTCCGTTTACATTTGAAATATTACCGTAAGCATCGGCAATG
>DASCRE010000070.1:0-1910 GCA_034408645.1 Fidelibacterota bacterium
GGAACAGATGTAAGCTTTATTACTCACTCGTTCAGTGGTACTGGATATTACATTCTTGGTGGCAATGCTCCATTTCATAATCTTGCTGCAGTAGGTATCTGGGGCACTGCCTTTTATATCTCTGGTGGGTATACATCGGGACTAAATGAAATATTTATTAATGGAGCAGAAAGAGGCATCAGTGTTCGTAACACTCATGGAGCCTACTGGGATTACGATGAACAAGTCGATCCTGATGCGTTGCCAAGGACCGAGCCAACAATTAGTCAACTGACTATGACAAATGTGCAGGGCCTCACTTTAGAGTTCAGAAACGGTGGTGTTGGTGAAGTCAACAATACAATCATTTATGATTACGGCTGGGATTGGGGTGGAATTCGGGTCAGTGGCAGTAGCGGTCACGTTATTGATCAAATAACAATAGATAACATCCAGCATAATCGATCCCATGATTACGGACTGACCAACAATTCTCTGGCGGAGCAGGTGGTCACCAATATTGTAGACTACGTTGATCCTGTTTTTGATGGATTTGTGCCAACAAATTCGGATGACAGGGGTGCTATGCTTGGTGGAGACTGGTTATCAACCTGGGGTCATACGCTGGAACTCAGTGATATAGCTCATGTATTTCTAACCTGGCCGGGTTCCAGTTGTATTTTAGGTGACACAGTAACTACAGATTTGGCGATAGGTCTTTCTCAAGGCAATGAGCTTAGTTCAGCTGATATCCAGGTTTCTTATGATATAACCTTTTTTGATCTTATTTCGGTCGCCAAAGCACCCGGTTTTTATGAGGATGACGAAAACGTATCACTGGTTTACAATGATGTGAACGGGATAGTAAACATTTCTCTTGCTGCCAGCTGGCCACTTAATACCGACGATAATTATAAGGCTGTTCGCTTTGGCTTCGTTGTGCAAGAGAGCTTAGCGGACACCACAGTTCTGTTTGATATTCCATCCGTTTCTATCAATGAAGATGATTACTTCTATACAGACTTTTCAGGGTATACTGATATTGATATTTTAACACAGAGTCTTGGGGACGTTAGTTTAAATGGTGAAATATCCTCTTATGATGCATCATTGATTTTGCAATATTTGGTGGGTAATACAGAACTCAGCACTATTCAACTGTGGAATGGGGATGTAAGCGGATTAGAGGGAACAACGGCGTATGATGCATCCCTTATTCAGCAATACATGGTGGGGTTGATTGACATCTTTCCAGCTGATACAGGTTCATTTTCTGCACCCGCCTCCGGTACAATAACGATGGAAGACCAGGAAATATTTGCAGGGATGCAGGTCGCAATTCCTTTATTATTAACAGGAGGAGACGATATTCTCTCTTTTGAAAAATCCGTAGTTTATAATACTGATCACCTGACTTTCATAGAAGTTGAATGGTCGAACCTACTTGGAGAATTTATTATAGTGACCAATGATCAAGACGGAGAGTTGAAGTTTGCAGGTTCGGGAAGTTTACCAGATGGTGAGGAAGGTGTATTTGCAACTTTCCACTTTGTGGTCAATGAGGACTTTGAGGAAAACGAGACAGCAGTTACTGTTCAGCGGTCGCGGTGGAATGAAGAATCTATTGTAACAGATGCGACATCAGCCACATTGACCAAGTCTTTAGGTACAGGTGATGAAAAACTGTTACCCGAAAACTTTGCTCTGCATCAGAACTACCCCAATCCATTTAACCCAGTAACCACACTGCGGTATGACTTGCCGGAGAACAGTCTTGTGAATATTATTATTTACGATCTATTGGGCAGACAAGTAAAAACGCTGGTAAACCAAACCCAGGATGCTGGTTTTAAGTCAATTATCTGGGATGCTACAAATGATTACGGTAAACCAGTCAGTGCAGGTGTGTATCTATACAAGATTCAAGCTGG
>DASCRE010000071.1:0-27468 GCA_034408645.1 Fidelibacterota bacterium
GATCTAGGGATAAAATTACGTAAAATCGAAATAGCTGTATTAGATATTGAGAGGACCCCAACCACTGCTAATGTCATGACCACCGCTGAATCCATTTTTACCGTAACTGCTAACGCCGAACAAATTCCCAATACCTGCAAAGTAATGGGATTATTTTCCATGAGTGGGTCGGTTAAAATTTGTTTTGATTTATTATTCAAAATTCCCATTAAATTTCCACTTCGTCTCTGATTTTCTTAAAAAATGGTTCATATTTTTGCAAATCTTCCATTAGAAATTTGTTCAATCCCCTTCCGGTCATGGTAGCACCAGAAATACCATCTACCTTATGTATTTTTTCGGGGTCATCTTCCGAGACGGTTCCTTTTATGACCTCTATACTGACCAGTTGACCTTTCTTATCAATAAACCGTTTTCCAATAAAGTTGTTTTGAAACCAAGATTTTTCTATTTCCCCCCCCAGACCGGCAGTTTCTTTATGTTCATAGAAAGTAATTCCTTTTATTGTCATCCCATCCGGTTCCACAGCCAGATAGCCAAATAAAGTTGACCACAATCCTTTACCCGAAATTGGGATGGCATACCCCTCCGTTTTATGATTTATCACTTTTTTATAGACTGTAAGGTTTTCAAATTTTACATTGGAATTTTTTACCAGATTCCCATTTTTATCCACATTTATTTCTTTCACAGATTTTTTAAAAAGGATTTTGATTTCTTTTTTTGTCAAGGGATTTGATTCACTCTGAATAAATCCGAGAGCAGATAAAATATTGTTTTTTTTATCTAACTCAATATTCATTTCCTGCCGTTCTTTAAGTGACTCTGATGCCAACGCTAATAAGAAACCTAGGATAATTGTAACAGCCGATGTAAATGCGAGTGTATAAAAATTACTGCGCATATCGTGTCACTCTTTTTCTAATGTTGCTACGCACAACAAAATAATCTATCAAAGAAGCAAAAGCATTCATTAATAATATGGCTAACATCACTCCTTCCGGATAGGCTGGATTTATGGTACGGATTATAACGGTCAATACACCAATACATATACCATAAATCCATCTTCCAGCATCTGTATGCGCTCCTGTCACCGGTTCTGTTGCCATAAAAGATATCCCAAAGGCAAAACTACCCATTACTAAATGATAATGTGGAGGAATGGTCAACATGGAATTGGTTGAATAGGGAGCAAGGAGATTTGTTAGGAAACTTGTAACCACCAGTCCAATGACCGCCCCTAGCATAACTCTCCAAGAAGATATCCCTGTTGCAATAAGAAATACAGCACCAATGATGACCATGAGTTTGCTGGTTTCACCAATAGACCCGGGAATCCAACCTAAAAACATATTTATCCATGAAAAATCAAATTGTATCACTGAATTTAATAATGATACCGCCTGCTCACTTTGAGTGGATGCAGGGACAGCTAATGCTGTTGCACCAGAGAATCCATCGAAAGCTGTTACCCATACTTTTTCTCCAGAAATTTGTCTCGGATATGCAAAAAAAATAAATGCTCTGGCGACCAAAGCAGGGTTGAATATGTTCATCCCCACACCACCAAATATCTCTTTACCAATTACTATTCCAATAGTAGTTGCAACAGAAACCTGCCACAAGGGAATCGTTGGAGGCATAATAAGTGGGATTAGAGCACAAGTCACCAAAAAACCCTCCGAGATCTCATGTTTTCTCACCACCGCAAAAAGAATTTCCCAAAATGCTCCAGAAATAAACGTAATAATTATTATAGGAAGAATAATCTTAAATCCTGTAAATGCATTTTCCCACCATAATCTTGACTCGCCATTTGCAAGAGCAGACTGGTAACCAACATTAATCATCCCGAACACATAACAAGGGAGTAATGAAATCACGACCAGTATCATTACTCTTTTGATATCTAAGTAATCTCGAATAT
Organism: Fidelibacterota bacterium; assembly: GCA_034408645.1. GTDB lineage: Bacteria > Fidelibacterota > Marinisomatia > Marinisomatales > AB-629-J13 > AB-629-J13. The sequence continues at coordinate 1,931 of DASCRE010000071.1, forward strand.
GAGGACCAGTTTTGGTGCGTTTATCCGTACCAAACAAAATGGTTTCTGTTGCTTCATATATAGCCCAAAACTGATGATACTTCCCTCCTTCTTCGAAATTGGGACGTACTCTCAATAGTAATTTTAGTAGCCAGTTCACTATCCTTCAGCCTCCATTAAGTCCAATCCATTCCGAATGACACTACCTACATCAATTTTACTGGGACAGGCAAATGAACATAAAGCAAAATCTTCATCATCACATTCCCAAATACCCAGTTGTTCCATTTCTTCTATATCATTAGCCAAAATGGCGCGAAATAAAGCATTGGGATAAATATCCATCGGTAAGACATTTTCCCATGCATTAAAAGGTATCATAGCACGATGACTTCCATTTTGGGATGTATTAAAATTAAATAATGCATTCCCAATTTTCATAAAGGCAGACGAGAGACTGTACCTTGTTTTTTTATTCCCCGGTTTAAGCATATTTATAAATTCTCTTTTAACTGTGTCTGGTAAAACTGATACCGTACTATCATAAAAACCCAAGTGGCCTGTTTGATGGGTTTCTTTTCCCGTTAAAACATCACCGGAAATGATTCGAATAGGTTCATCAATTAATTGCCCATGTAACAGGGAACTCATGGAGACACCAGTTCTGGTACGCACGTGCATTGGATTTTTTACACCAGGACCTCCAATAGTTACCACTTTTGACGGATCATATCTTCCAGTGAGAAAAAATTTACCCAGAGTAACAACATCCTGTGCGCTAACTGCCCATATAATATCTCCTGGATTAAGGGAAGCTATGTGATGGATTTGGATCCCTATGTTCCCTGAGGGATGAGGTCCCTTTATGGTAACTGGGACTGTATTATTAATCTCTTGTAAAACAGAATTGGGACGTACACCAAGATATACGTTTCCCTCAGTCACTTTACTGAGAACGGTTATACCAGCTTGAAAATGTTTCATAGAACCCTTCAAAATCAATTCAAGATCTACCGTTAATGGTGCGGAATTAATGGCTGAAATAAATATATCCCGTGGTTTTTCTTTTGGGTCTGCCACTTTATTAAACGGTCTTTGTCGTATGAGATGCATTAGATGCGCTGACAAAATGGTTTCCATTACATTTTCTCTTCTCAATAAATCCAAATCACTCTCAGAATATTTGGTAGCTGATTTGGATTCTTCCTGCTCGTCGATATCAATCACAATTTTTTCAAGAACTCTACGAGGACCAAATTGTATTTCATTAATAACACCGCCACCGGGGGACGCCCATTTCACATCCGGTTTGGTCTTATCAAAAAATAAAGGAACCCCAATCTGAACACGGTCTCCTTCTTTAACCAATGACTTTGGTTTTACACCTCTAAACTCAGTCGGTGAAAGAGCGATGGAAGATGAATTGGAATGATTGGAGATTTCACTGGAAGGGACCCCAGCTATCTGAATATCATGTCCTTTTTTTATCGTGATATTCATTCTATTCAATAAAAATCATTAGATTTTAATTAAATTGTCTGAAATAGGAATTTCAGGGAACCTTCAACCCACTCTACCACAGGAGTCCAATAAATACCAAAAAGCAAGGTTGGCACCCCAGTTCCAAACAGTAAAGCAATTGTTAGTTTTGATGGTGCAGAGATAGAAGCCTGACGCTCACCATCCAAATACATTACTTTGATAACCCGAACATAATAGTAAAGTGATATAACACTATTAATTGCACCAACAAAAACCAGCCAATAGAATGAGGAGCCTGCGTTTATCACACTATAAAAAATATAAAACTTCCCAATAAATCCCGCTGAAGGTGGAATCCCTGTCAATGAAATCATAAATAATACCATGCACCCCCCCAGCAAGGGCATCTCCCAACCCAGTCCCTTAAAATCATCAAATGTTTCCCCACCATTCTTCTTGTTTTTAACATTAATTACAACAAGAAATGCTCCCAAATTCATAAATAGGTACATGACCAAATAAATCATAATAGCATAGACACCATCACGAGAAAGAAGAGGTGCTGCCATGAGCATATATCCGGCATGGGCAATACTTGAATATGCGAGCATCCGTTTTACACTATTTTGTTGGATGGCAACTAAATTTCCCACTGTCATGGTAAGCAAAGAAAGTACCGCAAGCAGCTGTGGCCAAGGGAGTCCGGTGTATCCAAAATCCTGATTTGCTATTACTCCACCATCTGATAAGGAATCATTAAAAAACCTTAATAGAACGGCAAACCCAGCAGCTTTTGGTGCAACAGATAAGTAGGCAGTTACTGGAGTGGGTGCCCCTTCATAAACATCAGGTGTCCAAAAATGGAACGGAACAGCAGATATCTTATATCCAAACCCTGCTAAAATCAAAATCGAGGCTACTACAATAGCAAGAACTGCATCAGACCCTGCACTTCCCAAAATAGATCTGATTTCAAAAATTTTTGTGGTGCCCGTTACACCAAAAAGAATACTGAGGCCAAATAACATTAATCCAGATGAGAATGCACCATAGATGACATATTTTAGTCCGGATTCATTAGAACGTTTGTTCTCTTTCAAATAGCCTGCTAAAATAAATGATACTATTGAAACTATTTCTATAGATAAATATACCATGATTAAATCAATAGCAGCTGCCATAAGTAACATCCCAAATACCATAATACTGATCAGGATATAATACTCCCCAGTCCGAACATTATCAAGCTCCTGACTTTCCCTACTGATAAGAATAATAAATCCTGTAGCTATTAAAACAAGAACCTTGAAAAATCGTGAAAAAGGATCGAAAGCCAACGTGTTCATAAACAGGGTTGTAATATCATTTTCAGGTATGAATCGAAATGAAATAAGTGTCAGGAATAACCCGGCCAAAACCCAAATACCCACTTGATGAGATTTTTCCGCTTTAACAAAAAGATCCACAATAACTGATACCAATATGGTACCAATAAGGACAAACTCTGGCAAATAATAGGATAGACTTTGAAGATTATTCATATTGAGTATAAACCAATTTAAGTTGATTAAAAACCGGCAAACCCTCCAATTTGCGTCACCTGATAAATTAAATGATCAATTGTACTGGAAACTATATCCAGAAAAGGCCTGGGATATACACCTAAAAGAAGGGTCACCACTGCCAGCGGGACCACTGTAAGTAACTCACGAGTATTAATTTCAGAGATATCCTTATATTTTTCATTTAGTTCCCCAAAAAAGATTCGTTTGTAGGCCGAAAGAAAATAAGCGGCATTCAATAAAATACCTAGGGTGGAAATAATGACAATCGCTTTAAACACTGGAAATGCTCCGATAAAACACATAAATTCACTGACAAACCCGGAAAATCCCGGCAGCCCCAATCCAGCAAAAAAGGCAATCATACACATTCCTGCATATAGAGGCATTTGTTTAGCCAGTCCACCAAATCCATCAATATTCCGATGGTGAGCTCTATCATAAACCACTCCGACTAAAATAAACAACATGGCAGAAATTGTTCCATGATTGAACATCTGGAATACAGCACCACTCAATCCCGCCTGTGCTGCTGCCTGATTTCCACCGTACATGGTTCCGGCAGCGATAACAGCTGCCATACCCAGCATGGCATAGCCCATATGATTAATGCTTGAATATGCCACCAGTTTTTTCAAGTCAGTTTGTGCCAAGGCACACATAGCTCCCCAAATCACGTTAATCAATCCCAGGAGCGCTAAAGCTCCGGAAAACCAGAATACTGCATCAGGAAGCATGGGATAATTGATTCGTAACAACCCATACACACCCAATTTTAAAAGAACACCAGCTAAAATCACTGAGATAGCTGTAGGGGCTTCCACATGGGCAAGCGGGAGCCAGGTGTGGAACGGAAATACCGGTACTTTTATGGCAAAACCAATAAAAAGCAAAATCCATATGATCTTGATTGCGCTAAATCCCCACCATAAAACTCCATCTAAATCTGTCTGAGCTGTTTCCATAAGAGTGGGGATATCAAAAGTTTTACCACAATTTAAATATAGTGCAATAACTGCGATGAGCATTAACACTGACCCAACCAAAGTGTATAAAAAGAATTTAATAGCAGCATATTCTCTCTGTGGACCTCCCCACATCCCAATAAGGAAGTACATGGGCAAAAGCATAACTTCCCAAAAGACATAAAACAGGAAAAAGTCCAACGCTAAAAAAACCCCTATCATACCTGTATTCAAAAGGAGAAATAAAGCAAAATATCCTTTCACAGCTCGGTCAATATTCCAACTAACAAAAACAGCAAGAAAACAGAGTAAGGGTGTCAGAATCACCATAGGAAGACTTAACCCATCTACTCCCAGTGAATAGAATATATTAACTGAGGGAATCCACTCTCCTCTCTCAACAAACTGAAACGTACCCACACCTGAATCAAAATTTGACCACAACAGCATAGCTAAAAGGAGCTGAATTCCTGTCGCACCTGCAGAAGTCAATTTGATGAGGGTTTCTTTCTCCCGTGGAATGAAAAGAATTACCGCAATCCCAATTACAGGAAGCCAGATTATCCAACTTAAAATGTGTTCCATTATTTTTCCACCTTATTTAAAACTCGATAATTATACATTTAGTATCTACTTTCAAATCACCTGAATGACCATAATAACGATCACTCCCATCAATGCAAAGAGCATGTAGGTTTGTAATTTTCCCGTTTGGATAGATCGAAGAATTTTTCCCGCCCGCTGAGTGTTTCTACCAAAACTATCCACTACTCCCTGGTCAATACCTTCATAATCAATCCGTCCGCTAATCCGTGCCAGAAAATCTGTTGCTCTGCCAAAACCGTTAATAAAATATTTATCATAGATCTCCCAATCAAAAAATGCGATTTTCTCCGCCAGTTTTAAAACTGGAGCATAGAGATAGCGGGAATAAATCTCATCAATATAAAATTTATTGTATGACAAAAGATAGGGTGTTTTAAATTTTTCTGATATGAGTTTTGGATCAATACCTTTCTTTAAATACATCTGCCAAGCGAGATAAATACCCGTTGCAGCGACCAGTAAAGAAAGAACCATTGCCGGGATGTGGCTGTGGTGAATACCTTCAGCAATTTCATGAGCGGAAAGTGTTCCTGCAACCAAAGAATCCTGGGCACGGATGATATCCATAAACCAACCATGATCTGAAAAGGGATTAAAATACGGGAGTGTAAAAAAGATGAAAAAACTTAATCCACTGAGTACAACTAGCGGAGTTGTCATTTCCCATGGAGATTCATGAATATCATCAATTAAATCCGGTCGCTGAGGTTCGTTGTGAAACGTGAGAAATATCAAACGAAACATATAAAACGCAGTAATGAGAGCAGCACCGAATCCAAAAATTGGCAATAAAAAATGAACAGGGTTGTGGGTTGCAAATGATAATGTCCCTGCTAGAATTGCATCTTTGGATAAGAATCCAGAGAAGAAGGGGACACCAGAGATTGCTAAAGTTCCAATCAGCATTGCCCTGTATGTAATAGGCATTTTTGATCTCAATCCACCCATATTACGCATATCCTGTGGGTCTGTTGTGTGATCATGCTTTTTGTGAAGTGCATGATGCATGGAATGAATAACGCTGCCTGACCCATAAAATAAATTTGCCTTAAATGCTGCATGGGTTACTAAATGGAAAAATGCCGCTATATACGCTCCAGTTCCCACTGACATGATCATATATCCTAGCTGACTGACAGTAGAATAGGCTAGTACCTTTTTAATATCATTTTGAGTGATAGCTATTAAAGATGCAAAAAGTGCAGTAATACCACCAATATATGCTACAAAAACCAATGCATCAGGTGACATAATAGGAAACAGACGTACCATCATAAATACACCTGCGGCAACCATAGTAGCTGCATGCATGAGAGCTGAAACAGGGGTGGGGCCTTCCATGGCATCAGGAAGCCATATATGGAGTGGTACCTGAGAGGATTTCCCCATGGCACCCATAAACAGCCCAATGCCCGCACAGGTGAGAAACATTCCTGTCAAGTTTCCATTTGCAACACCACTAAATACATCACCGTAACTGACAGAACCAATGGTCATGAATATAATCATGATACCGATAAAAAATCCAATATCTCCAACACGATTGGTGAGAAACGCCTTGTTGGCGGCAGATGCTGCAGAGTCCTTTTCAAACCAGAATCCAATCAATAAAAAGGAACTCAAGCCAACCAACTCCCAACTCATATAAAGAAGCATAAGATTATTTGCTAAAACAATTCCATTCATGCTGAAGGTAAAAAGAGATAGGAAGGCATAATATCTAGAGTAACGTGGATCTCCCTTCATATATTTAATTGAGAAAAGGTGACTCATGGTGGAAACCAACGCCACAACTAAAAGCATAGTGATGGTGATATTATCTATCAAAAATCCCAGGTCAATATTAAAAGCACCTAAATGAATCCACTCCCAGAATGCCTCTACTTTAAAATTTGGATTGTAATCAATTAGCATACCGGTAAACATTGCAATACTGAGGACCAGAGAAATCCCTACAGCCAAAATGGATACCCAGTCCCCCTGGCGAGGGAGCCGTTTTCCGATAAAAATATTAATCACAAAGGCAACCAACGGTAAAAAATAAATTAACAGAGCAAATTGAACAAAAATATTCATCGTTTCAAATGACTCACCTCATCCACATTAATGGATGAATAGTTGTTAAATATATTGATGATAATAGCAAGAGCGACGGCAGCTTCTGCGGCGGCCATAACAATAACAAATAAAGCAAAAATCTGTCCAGAATAATTCATCCCTCCGAATCGGGCAAAAGCAACCAAATTAATGTTAGCAGCATTTAACATAAGTTCTACTCCCATGAGAACTGCCACTCCGTTTCGACGGGTGATAACCGCCATTAATCCCAAGGAAAAAAGGACAGATGCAATGAGTAAATAATTTTGTAATTGATCCATTATTTCTCAGACCGGGATAAGGTTGCCGCTCCTATCAGAGCACCTAATAAAAGAATGGACGCTACTTCAAAAGGCATAAGATAATCTGTTAAAATTAATCTACCGATTGTGGCAACAGTTTGCTCTGGCTCCAAAGCTTGTTTTTGTAGCCAAGGTGTTTTCACAATCATCCATCCAAGAAATCCCATTAAAATAACAACTATTATTCCGCCATATCCTTGTTGGATATTTGAATGGGAGATATGCACTGTTGTGATGCGATTAGTTAGCATAATCCCAAATATAATCAAAATCAGAATACCACCTATATAAACCACAACCTGTACAGCTGCAAGAAAATCTGCCCAAAGGAAAACATAAAGACCTGCAACTCCAAATAAGGTGAACAAAAGTGCTATAGCTGAATTCAACAATTTTTTACTGTACACTACCATGACAGCAGAAATAATCGTCAATCCCGCTATAAACCAAAAAGTAATTTCAGCCACTATTTTTTACTCCGTTTTGTTTTTTCATCGACAATTTGTTTCATCTGTTCATCTGATACTTCATTTGCAAATCGAAAGATCATTTCTTCTCGATCGTATTGGGAAAATTCGTAATCTATGTGGTGTTTGTGAGAATTTGGTCCGCCGGTCATATAAATACATTCTTCTGGGCATGGATAGGTGCATAAATTACAGTAACAGCATTCGGTCATATCAATATCAAACCGCTGCACCAGCAGTGCTTTTTTGGTACCTTTTGAGGTTTTTCCAGTATGTTTTATATCGGGAATATCTGTTCCTTTTTCAACCTTTACCGTTTCAATTTTTATACAATCCACTGGGCATGCCCGCTCGCATTTCATACATCCAATACAGTCGTTGATATCCACATGGAGTCGGGAGCGAATCACATTATAATCCTTCTGTTCAAACCCTATATTTCTGTCAGGTCTCGGCCAGCGCTCTTCGGGATACTGTAAGGTTACATTATCCCTGCGAATATTCCACATGTGACTCCATGTGATTCCCAAACCAGTTAAAATGGTAGTAATTGAATCCCAAATATTTCCAAAATATTTTATCATCTTTATCCTACTATCAATTTCCAAATCCCAACACCAAAAATATTCACAAATGAAATTGGAATGAATACCTTCCAGCACACACGCATTAGCTGGTCAACTCTCAAACGGGGCAAGGTCCACCGAAACCACATCATGACAAAAATAAGGAGAGCTGCCTTGCTCATAAACCAGAACAAACCCCATCCTGCAGTGTCGAACCAACCGGGTATGGGGCTTTGCCACCCACCTAGAAATGCAGCAGTAGCAACCCCGCTAACGACAAACATGTTGGCATACTCACTTAAAAAGAAAAAAGCATATCTCATACCTGAATATTCCGTAAAGGCTCCGGCGACCAATTCTGATTCCGCTTCAGGTATATCAAATGGAGTACGATTGCACTCAGCCAAACCACTAATAAAAAAAATTATAAATGCACAGGCTGCAAATGGATTATTGAAAATAAACCAGTTAGGTAATATTCCCCAAATATGTCCACCTTGCATTTCAATCATCCCATTCATACTCATAGTTCCTGCCATCATTATTGCAGCAATGATAGACATAGCAGCAGGAATCTCATAGCTTACAATTTGAGCTGCCGATCGCATTGCACCGTACAGTGACCATTTATTATTGGATGACCACCCTGCAATGAGCAATCCGATTACCCCAAGTGACCCTACAGCTAAGATATAGAGAACTCCAATATTCAAATCCACTACAACAAGTTTCTGGTTATATGGTAATGCAGCCAGTGCAGTGAATGCTCCTATGAATACAATAAATGGTGCCATAATAAATAATTTTCTATCAGCTGCTGCTGGAATAATATCTTCTTTCAACAATAGTTTCAATGCATCAGCGACCGGCTGAAGTATCCCCCATTTTCCTGCATGGAGCCCCACTCCCTGTCCCATGGGACCTACCTTGTCTTGCATAAATGATGATACCTTTAGCTCTGCATAGATAGCCACAATTGCATAAACCGCCATAAATATAAAAACAGGTACAGCAGAAATAAGAGCAGCCATTATAAAAAACAGAGCCGGGAAATCTCCTAACGTAGAAAACCAATTGATTAATTGATCAACGGTCAACGATCAATTTCTCCCAACACAATATCTAGACTTCCCAAAATAGCAATAATATCTGACAGCATCCACCCCTGAGAGAGTTCTCCCAAAACACTCAGTGCAGTAAAAGCCGGAGAGCGCATTTTCAATCTAAAGGGAACCGGGGAACCATCACTGACAATATAATATCCTAGATCTCCCCTGGGACTTTCCGTACGGCTGTATACAGAACCCTTAGGAGGACGAATTTTTTTTGGTAGCATAGAGTGCACATCACCATTACTGGGAATCTGCTTTAAAGCCTGTCTGAGAATTTTGCAGGACTCCTCGATTTCTTTCATTCGTACCCAATACCGATCCCAACAATCCCCAACTGATCCCAATTGTCCTTCACCCAGCGGAATGTCAAAATCAAATTTATCATACACTGAATAAGGTTCATCCCTGCGAACATCCCACTTGACTCCCGAAGCCCTCAAATTTGGACCTGAAACACCAAAACTTATTGCAACTTCCGGTGGTAGAACACCGATGTCTGCTGTCCGTTCTATAAATATTTTATTATAAGTGAGAAGATCGTTGTACTCCTGAACCTTAGGTTCAAAGTAATCTAAAAATTCAAATACAGCCTCATCAAAACCAACCGGAAGGTCATGGGACACGCCGCCAACCCACATGTAATTGTATAATAGTCTTGCTCCACAGGTCAATTCAAACATATCTAAAATCCGCTCTCGATCCCGGAACATATATAAAAATGGAGTAAAAGCTCCGATATCCAATCCATAAACACCTAGCGCTAGCAAATGGCTGGCGATTCGGTTCAATTCTGCCATGATGACCCGGATATATTCCACCCGCTGGGGGACTTTTATATCCATTAGTTCTTCCACTGCTACCACATAACCAAAATTCATATTCATAGCTGCTAAATAATCACATCGGTCAGTAAATGGAATGACCTGTTCGTATGTGAGGTTTTCTGCATGTTTTTCAAAACAGCGATGTAAATAACCAATAACGGGGTAGACATCCGAAACAATTTCTCCGTCCGTTTTTACTTTGAGGCGTAAAACCCCATGGGTGCTGGGATGCTGCGGCCCCATGTTTATCACCATGTGCTCGGTCTTCATTATTCCCAGCCCTCTTTGATCTTCGGAACAACTATTCCGTGATAGGTTTCTGGTGCTTTGTAATCCTTTCTAAGTGGCCAGCCCTCCCAATCATCAGGACATAGGATTCGAGTCATATTTTGGTGACCTTCAAATATAATTCCATACATATCGTATGCTTCACGTTCAAACCAGTCAGCCATTCTCCAAATCTGTTCAACAGATGGGATTTTGGGATTGGCCCTATCTGCGGATATTCGTATTTCTACTCTATGGCGATGTTTCATAGAGTGGAGATTGTATCGAACTTCCAGTGATTCATCTACTCCAAGGTCAATACCAGTGAGACACTCCAACTGGTCAAAGAAAAAATTACCATCAGACTGGAGAAAAGAAGCAATTTTATTCCAGTTTTTCGAATCTAGGTAAAGAAAATTCTCTTCCCCATCGGGACTGTCCAAAATTGCATCGCTGAATTTTTCAGCAAGAGTTGATTTTATTTCCTCAAACGTCATGCAGCAATACGGGTCAAAGGACGTTCAGCTTGAATTTTTTCCTGGAGCCTTAAAAGCCCCTCAATCAATGCTTCTGGTCGAGGAGGACATCCCGGCACATACACATCCACAGGAACAACTAAATCCACACCTTTTAGCACATGGTATCCATGCTGCCAATATGGACCGCCGCTGGTGGCGCAACTGCCCATAGAAATCACATATTTGGGATCTGCCATTTGTTCATACAATTTTTTAACCCGGCTTGCCATTTTAATGGTTACCGTTCCAGCTACAATCATCACATCCGCCTGCCGAGGAGATGACCTGGGAATCATACCGATCCGCATGAGATCATGACGGCTGGCAGCTGATGCCATCATTTCAATGGCACAGCACGCTAACCCAAATTGAAAAAACCATGGTGATGTGGATCGAGCCCATCCCAAGAGTTTATCCAGTGATTCAACAACTATATTATCCTTGAATTTATGTTCCAGTACACCCATTGTTTCTGTTTTCCTTAAAAAAGTTATCCATTTTTGTATCGCCCACCGGCATATTTAGCTCGTGCCTTTACCCAATCCAAATCACCTTTTTTCCACACATAGGCAAGACCGATAATCAGTATAAAAAGAAATATAGCCATCTCGATAAATGCAAGCAAGCCCATCTCCGTATACACCACTGCCCATGGGAATAAAAAAATAACTTCCACATCAAAAATAAGGAAAATAAGAGCAATGACATAAAATCGAATATTGAACTGCAGCCAGGCTGAGCCTTCCGGCTCTTCGCCGCATTCATAAGTTGTTAATTTCTCCTGAGTTGGATTATGAGGCGCCACCAATTTTTGAATGAGCAGCGGTACATAAACCAAGACAATCCCTAAGAGAATAAAAACAAGAACGGTCCCAAAATCACGATACATTTAAATAATTTGAAAATATTAAGTGTTTAATTTACTCTTCTTCGTTTTCCTCAGGCAAGACAAATGGACTAATTTCTATTCATTATTATTGAAGTACACAAAGTATGAACTCTAAATTCTTTGCCTCATGATGTTATTGAATTCTCTTCTCACGGCTACCGTTCCCTTTTTACCTAGATGGATTGTTCGTCCTTTTGCACTGCCCTACGTGGCCGGAGAAACCATTGATGAGGCATTACAAGCAGCTGAAGCTGTGAGCAGAGAGGGATTTTCAGTGACCCTGGATATCCTTGGAGAACATACTCTGGATGTAAAAATTTCTCAGAAAATCACTGAAGACTATTGCTCTTTATATAACCTGATAACACAGAAAAATTTAGATTGTACAATTTCCCTCAAACTGACACATTTGGGTTTGGATATCAGCAAAGAGTTGGCTGCGGAAAATTTAAATAAAATCATCATATCTGCCAGACCTGGAAACCGAGGGCTCACCATTGACATGGAAAATTCTTCCTATACAAGCCAGACCCTTGACATGTATAAAACAGCACTTGAATTTTATGAAAACACAGGGACGGTTCTTCAGGCGTATCTCCATCGAAGTATGGATGATTTAAAACAAATTATGTCTCCAAAACTGCGATTGAGAATCTGCAAGGGAATTTATCTTGAAGATGGGAAAATTGCATTCAAAAACGGGAACCAAATAAACGAAAATTATATCGCCCTGTGCCAAACATTATTGAAAGGTGAAGGGTTTGTAGAAATAGCTACACATGATACAGAACTCATCCATGACATAGACCGATGGATCTCGGAAAATCACATTCCGATGGACAGATTTGAATTTCAGGTATTGTATGGCGTTCCCATGGGCAATACGTTGGAAAATCTGAAAGACAAAGGCTATAGGGTAAGGGTTTACATTCCCTTTGGTGATAAGTGGTATGAATATTCCATACGCAGATTGAAAGAAAATCCTAATATTGTTGGTTATGTGTTAAAAAATATGTTTAAAAGAAAATGAACAAATCTGAAGATATTCAAAAAATATTTGGAATGGACACCATCGCCGTGGTGGGTATGAGCCCCAAACCGGAGCGTCCCAGCCATTATGTTGCCATGTATTTGAAAGAAAATGGTTACACTATTTATCCCGTAAACCCGGGACACAAGGAGATTGCCAAACTTATATGTTATCCCAGTCTGTTGGAAATCCCTGTTAATCTGGACGTCGTCAACATCTTTCGCCGCCCGGAGCATATACTTCCCATTGCAAAAGCAACTATTAAAATAGGCGCAAAGGCTCTGTGGCTTCAGGATGGCTTGATTAACAAAGAAGCGGCTAAGCTAGTCGAAGAAGCAGGGTTGATGGTTGTGATGAATGACTGTATGTTAAGACAACATCAAAATTTATTTTAAATTTATATCCCACCCAGCACTTCACAAAACGGTTTATCCGTTATTTTGTCCTAAGCTGAATCCCCAACTCTTTTAACTGTTCTTTACTCACATCACTTGGAGCATTTTCCATAAGCGCTGATGCTGATGTTGTTTTTGGAAAGGCTATCACATCACGAATATTTTCAGTTCCTGCCAACAGCATAACAAGTCTGTCAAATCCAAATGCGATTCCTCCGTGTGGTGGAGTTCCGTATTTAAGAGCTTCCAGTAAAAATCCAAATTTTTCTATCGCTTCCTCGTCACTCATCCCCAAAAGCGAGAATACTTTTTTCTGAATGTCAGGACGATGAATTCGTATGGATCCTCCCGCAATTTCGTAACCATTTATTGTCAAATCGTATGCCCGAGCTTTTAATGATCCGGGGTTTGATTCCATTTCTTTCTCATCCTGAATTGAGGGAGATGTAAATGGATGATGAAGAAAAGTTAACTTGTTTGATTCTTCATCAATTTCAAACATGGGAAAATCGATAACCCATAAGGGCTTGAAAACATTTTCATTTATTAATTCTTCGCGTCTAGCAATATCTAAACGAAGAGCCCCTAATGCTTTCAACACTGTCATTTTATCATCACCAATGAGAAATAAAATATCGTTATCATTAATTCCCAAGGAACTGCACATTTCTCTTTGAAGTTCATCCGAGAAGAATTTGGAAATTCCACCGGCTAATTTTCCGTCTTCTCCCTTCATCCAGGCAAGACCTTTGGCTTTGTAATTTTTCACAAGATCTGTGAGTTTATCAATGATTTTTCTGGAATATTTTGCTCCGCCATTCACAACCAAGCCTTTTACAACTTCTGCAGTTTTGAATGCATTAAATTCCGATCGATCTGTATAGGATATTGCATCCTGTATTTTCATTTCAAAACGTAAATCTGGTTTATCAGAACCGTAGGTGTTCCATGCATCTTCCCATGTCATTCTTGGGAAAGGATCAGGCAAATCAATCCCCTTAACTTTTTTGAAAACGTGGCGGGTTAGCCCTCCGACGTTTGAGAAGATATCTTCTTCATCCACAAATGACATTTCCAGATCAATCTGTGTAAACTCCGGCTGACGGTCTGCACGAAGGTCTTCATCTCTAAAACATTTTACGATCTGAAAGTAACGGTCATAGCCACCAATCATTAGAATTTGTTTATAGATCTGAGGAGATTGAGGAAGAGCATAAAATTTTCCATTGTGAACCCTGCTAGGCACAAGATAATCTCTAGCACCTTCCGGCGTAGATTTCATCAAAACAGGAGTTTCTATTTCCACAAAATTATGATCAGATAAATACTTTCGGGTTGCCTGGTAGGTTTCATGGCGAACCAATATATTCTTTTGGAGCTCTTCCATGCGAAGTTCTAAATAACGATATTGTAATCGAAGATCTTCTTCAGCACTGTTCCTGTCAGAAAGGATGAACGGAAGAGGCTCAGCTTCACTAAGTATTTCCAATTCCGTGACATTCACTTCAATATTTCCTGTTTTTAAATTTGGGTTTGCTGATTGTCTTTCAGACACTTCTCCTTTTATACTTAGAACATCTTCCATAGACAATTTCTTTGCAGAATCAAAATCACCCTTGTAGGCATCAGAATTGATAAGAATTTGCGTTTTACCATACCTGTCCCTTAAATCTACAAAAATAACCTGACCGTGAAGGCGGACAGTGTTCACCCATCCGTTCAGGATCACTTCTTCACCGATGTGGGAAGTTCGGAGTTCTCCGCAGGTGTGTGTTCGTTTCATCATATTAATGAGCACATAAAAAAACCGCTTAAAATTACAAGCGGTTTAGGAATCAAAACAAAACTTCTACCAATCATCTTTGAGAAACTTTCAATCTGTTCATCGCCCGTGTAATGGATATATCCATCCTGGCTTGATCCAACTCACCCTCAATATCTTTTGTTCTCATTTTTGCCCGGTTCAGAGATTCTTCCGCTCGGCTAGAATCAATTTCTTCTGAACGTTCAACGGTCTCCACCAAAAGCTGTACCTTATCCTCTGTAATTTCTGCAAATCCACCACTGGTAGCAAAATAATGTTCTTTTTTATTTTGGGTCACTTTTATTTCACCGACACCTAATGCGATAATAGCATTTTGATGATTTGCAAGTATACCAAAAGACCCGTCCAATCCTGGGCATCGTATATGATCTACATTCCCTTCATCCATCAGTTTTGTTGGTGTTACTATTTCTAAACAGAATTCAGACATTAATCATCACTCTTTTTTGCCTTTTCAAATACTTCATCAATAGAACCAACATAAGCAAAATCATTTTCATGGTAATCATCTGCTTCACCGTTCAGGATCGCTTCAAATCCTGAAACCGTATCTTCAAGTGAAACATAGCGCCCTTCTTTTCCTGTGAACTGTTCTGCAACATAGAAGGGTTGACTCATAAATTTCTGCATTTTTCTCGCTCTGAAAACGGTTAACTTATCCTCATCGGATAATTCATCCATCCCTAAAATGGCAATAATATCCTGTAAATCACGATATTTTTGGAGTATAGCTTGCACACTTCTTGCAACGCTGTAGTGCCTTTCCCCAATCACTCTTGGGTCTAAGATCCTTGAGGTAGATGCCAAAGGATCCACAGCGGGGTAAATCCCAAGCTCTGCAATTTTTCTCTCTAGAACTGACGTTGCATCCAAGTGGGCAAATGCTGTTGCAGGTGCCGGGTCTGTCAAATCATCTGCAGGAACGTAGACCGCTTGGACCGATGTAATGGACCCTTTTTTCGTTGAAGTTATACGTTCCTGTAAATCACCCATTTCTGTCGAAAGCGTAGGCTGGTACCCTACCGCAGATGGCATCCGGCCTAATAGTGCCGATACCTCAGAACCGGCTTGAGTAAATCGAAAAATATTATCAATGAACAGTAAAACATCTCGCCCTTCATCATCTCTAAAATATTCTGCCATAGCCAAACCGCTTAATCCTACCCGTAGCCGTGCCCCAGGAGGTTCATTCATTTGACCAAATACCATCGTTGTTTTTTTAATGACACCTGATTCACTCATTTCATTGTATAAATCATTCCCTTCACGGGTTCTTTCCCCTACACCAGCAAAAACGGAATAACCTCCATGTTCGGTTGCAATATTGCGAATCAATTCCTGAATCAGAACTGTTTTTCCTACACCTGCGCCCCCAAATAACCCGGTCTTCCCGCCTTTGGTATAGGGTTCCATTAAATCGACAACTTTAATTCCCGTGATCAATATTTCAGTAGATGTGGATAAATCTTCATGTCTGGGAGCTGAGGCATGGATGGGATTTCTCTTTTCCGTTTTGACCTCACCTTTTCCATCAATTACATTTCCGGTAACATCAAAAAGCCGTCCTAAAGTCTCTGGCCCAACCGGTACCGTAATCGGACTCCCGGTGTCTTTAACTTTTTGACCCCGCACTAATCCATCAGTTGAATCCATGGCAACGGTCCGAACGATCCCATCACCTAAATGCTGAGCAGTTTCCAAAATGAGTGAGCCATCTCCATTTTGACTTATTTCAAGTGCATTCATAATTTCAGGTAAATGTCCATCTTCAAATGTAACATCAACCACTGCACCCATTATTTGAGATATTCTTCCAACAGTAACCATGTTAGTTCCTCACGTTTGTTTTAGGGCTTCGGCACCACCAACAATTTCTAAAATTTCTTTCGTGATTGCTGCTTGCCTGGCTTTATTAAATTCCATTGTTAAATCTTTAATCATTTCTTCTGCATTTTCGGTGGCATTTTCCATCGCAACCATTCGCGCAGCTTGTTCACTGGCATAAGATTCCAGTAAATATTTCCATACCTGTATATTCAAATGGCGGGGGATCAAACTTTTGACCAATTGATTCTTGTCCGGCTCATATAATCTTTCAGGATGAGACAAATCTTCCTCTGAAAATTCAATAGGAAGCAATTTTTCCGATTCGGCATATTGATTAGCAATATTTACAAACTCATTGTAAACGACATGTATTTCATCTACATTTCCATCAGTAAAATGGCTAATGATAGCTTTTCCAATTTGGATCGCATCACCAAAAGACAAGTCATTCCAAAAATCCAAATGGCTCTCAATAATTTTATAATCTCTCCGTTTAAAGTGATCTCTGGCTTTTTTACCAATACAAAACAAATCCACTCTTTCTTTACCAATCTTATCTATTTCAGATTGGGCTTTTTTTAGGACATGTGAATTGAATGAACCTGCCAAGCCACGGTCCGATGTTACCACAACATAAGCGGTTCGTTTGACCGGTCTAATGCAAAGAAGATTCAGCATCTCTCTATCAACATCCGGTAACAAATGACAAATAACAGACTGAAGCCTTTGGGCATAGGGACGAGCTTCTTCCATTCGTTCCTGCGCTCTCCTCATTTTTGCAGCGGCAACCATTTTCATAGCTTTGGTCACTTTTTGGATACTTTTTACCGATTTGATTCGGTCTCGAATATCTTTCAGATTTGCCATTAATAATTAGGCAGTAAACCCGCCTTTAAATGCACCAATGGCTTCATCTAGTTTAGCTCCAATATCTTCAGATACAATTCCTTCAGAACGGATAGTTTCCAGTTCATTGGAACAATTTGCATCTAAATAATCGGACAAT
Organism: Fidelibacterota bacterium; assembly: GCA_034408645.1. Lineage (GTDB taxonomy): Bacteria > Fidelibacterota > Marinisomatia > Marinisomatales > AB-629-J13 > AB-629-J13. The sequence continues at coordinate 19,650 of DASCRE010000071.1, forward strand.
CCGTTTTCAAAATCTTTCACCTGAGACGCTGGTATTTCATCCAAATGTCCTTTGGTTCCTGCAAAAATAATTGCAATTTGTTTTTCTACATCCATTGGTACATATTGATTTTGTTTCAGGATTTCCACCATCCGCTCTCCACGGGTTAATTGGGTCTGAGTGGCTTTATCTAAATCCGAACCAAACTTCGCAAATGCTTCTAATTCACGATATTGAGCTAAGTCAAGACGCAATGTACCGGCAACACTTTTCATCGCTTTAATCTGTGCAGCACCACCAACTCTGGATACGGACAACCCCACGTCAATTGCCGGGCGAACACCGGAATTAAACAAATTGGTTTCCATATAAATCTGTCCGTCCGTAATGGAAATGACGTTGGTGGGGATGTAAGCGGCTAAGTCGCCCTCCTGAGTCTCAATAATGGGGAGTGCCGTCAATGAACCTCCACCCAAGTCGTTAGATAATTTTGATGCTCGTTCTAACAATCTGCTGTGTAGATAAAAGACATCTCCCGGAAATGCTTCTCGCCCAGGCGGACGTCTCAACACCAAAGACATCTGCCGATAGGCGACAGCTTGTTTGGACAAGTCATCATAAATAATTAACGCATGTTTTCCGTTGTCACGGAAATGCTCTCCCATGGCACATCCTGAATATGGTGCAATGTACTGCATGGGTGCCGGATCGGAAGCATTTGCAGCAACAACAGTGGTATACTCCATGGCTCCGTTTGCCTCAAGTTCAGTTACAATTTGTGCTACAGTAGATGCTTTTTGCCCAATGGCAACATAAATACAGTAAACAGGTTCGTCCGTTTTGTGAGTGTATTTTTGATTGATGATGGCATCTACCGCAATAGCGGTTTTTCCTGTCTGCCGATCTCCGATAATCAGTTCACGCTGCCCACGTCCAATAGGAATCATGGCATCAATGGCTTTTATTCCTGTTTGCAGGGGTTGATTTACCGGGCTTCTCTGCATCACACCTAAAGCTTTTCTTTCAATAGGTAAAGATTCTTTCGCATCAATAGGTCCTTTCCCATCCATAGGATGACCGAGTGGATTCACCACTCTGCCTAACATTTCTTCACCAACAGGAACTTCAACAACTCTTTCAGTCCTTTTGGCAAGATCACCTTCTTTCACCTTCCGGCTCTCTCCAAAAAGGACCAACCCAACATTGTCCTCTTCAAGGTTCAATGCCATACCAAATACACCATTAGGTAGTTCTACTAGTTCGGAGCTCATGACATTTTCCAATCCACTTACACGTGCGACACCATCTCCAATTTCTATGACCTCACCCACTTCTGATACATCCACCGAAACACTAAATGCCTCGATCTGCTGGCGTAATAATTTGCTGATATTTTCAGTCTTTATGTCCATAATTTTTCCTTGATATTAGGATTGCAATAAATTTTTTCTGAGACGCTGCATTTTTCCCAAAATGGTAGCGTCAAAATATGTGTTGCCTATTCTCATTTTTATACCTCCTAAAAGGGTCGGATCCACGCCCACCTGTAGGTCAGCGGACATATATAAATTGGATTCTATTCCCTTCTGAAGCCTCTTTACCTCCAAATCATCCATCACGTGAGATACTTTTGCATCAACAGATACTATCCTGTATATCTTTTTATATTCAGTTTCATAAATATCTTTCATATATAAAACATGGTTCATGATGTTTTTCTCAATCAAAATATTAATGAATTCTGTAGCCAAGGGGTGGCACACATCATTTAACACACCAGAAAGGATTTTTGTTTTTTCTTCTCGGGTAATCCGTTTGGATAAAACAAGTGACCGGAATTGAGCATCTTGTTTCCAGAAGGAAGTTATAAATTTCAAAGATGTCAATACATCCTTTGTACATTCACCTTCTTGTGCTGTCTCAAAAAGGATGAGAGGATATTTCTTCAGCTGAGAATCAGGCTTCATATTTCGTTACGTTTTCCAGAGAATCATCGATTAAAGCTTGATTGTCTTCGCGGGAAATGTTCTTTTTGATCAGTTTAGTTGCTACAGATAAAGAAAGATCCACTACCTCACTTTTTATTTCTTCAATAGCTTTATCTTTTTCAATCCGTATTTGTTTTTCCGCGTCACTTAAAATAGACTTTGCCTGATCTTTGGCTGCATTCAGTGTTTCATCCTTAAGTTTTGATGCAGCAGCTTTACCTTCAGAGAGAATAGTCTGAGCTCCCGAGCGAGCCTTATTTACAATATCTTCTCCTTCTGAATTCAATCGTTCCAATTCTGCCCTTGCCTTTTCAGCATCATCAAGGGAAGAACGGATGAGCTCTTCCCTGTCCCTCAACATTTTTAATAGAGGATTCCATGCAAATTTTGCTAGCACACCTAACAAAACCAAAAACGTCAGGATTGTCCACAGAAAGAGTCCTGGATCAAGTTGAACTAAAGGATTGTTCATAACAAACCTTTCCCCTGCCTATTTCATTAACACAATTAAGAGAACAAAGACCTCACCTAAAATAGCAACTCCTTCCAATAGAAAAAGGGGTAGGTTAACTGCTCCGGTGATTTTATCTGATGCTTCTGGCTGGCGTGCAATCCCTTCCGCTGCTGCTGCTGCAAGCCGTCCAATTCCAAGACCAGCTCCGATTACAATTGCTCCCAATCCAAGGGCAGCACCAAAATAATGTAGAACTTCCATCGTTTATTTCTCCTTTAAGATTTAATGATGAACATGAATAGCCATCCCAATGAAAACAGATGACAAAAGTGTAAAAACATAAGCCTGTACCAAAACAACAATTATTTCTAGTCCGCTGATTGCAGCTGCCATAGGAACAGACACAAACGCTATTCCAATGCCAGCTGCTACGCTGTGAAACATTTCAGCAAAAATTGCCATAAAAGAAAGAATTGCAAGCAACGCAATATGGCCTCCCGTCATATTTGCTGCCAATCGCATGGTCAGAGCAAACGGTTTAACAAACATCCCAATTATTTCAATTGGAATTAGAATGATATAAACCGGAATTGCCAAACCTTTTGGTACTAAATTTTTCCAATGTGCTATAAATCCATGGGCCTTTGTCCCAGCTATGATAATTGCAAAAAAAGTTAAGGTTGCGAGACCTGCCGTAACCATAAAATTTCCGGTAACCGTTGAGCCACCATGAAGAAGGGCATTAATAAAGTTGTGTTCGTCCCCTTTTGGAACACTAAAAAGAAATCGATTTGTCGCGCCTAAAATATCAAATATGGGTACTAATCCAATTCCATTTGCAAATAGAATAAAGAAAAAGAATGTCAGAATCATGGGGGCCCATGTATCAGTAAATTTCGAACCAATGTTTGGTTTTACAATAGAATCACGGATGAAAGAGACAATTGTCTCAATAGCATTCATCCAACCAGAGGGAACTGGTGTCTCCTTTTTCATATATTTTTGGATAGGGATAATTACAAAAATGGAAACAAGCGCTGCAACAACCCACAACATGAGCACGTGTTTTGTAACAGATATATCAATGCCAAAAATAGGCGGGAGGTGAATCAAGGGATGATCCAATGAACTATTGGACACATGATGAATAATATTATCCCCAACCTGTTCTAATACAGTTCCGGAAGAATGCTCAGACTCAGAAACACTCATTAAATATTAATTAATTATATCTGCGTAAAATTAAAAAAGAATGCTTCACTAATGTGAAGTGTTACAAAACAGCCAACAAAACTAAGTATAAAATGAATATGAGAAAAAGTATAAAAATTGAATATCATAATAAAATAAACCCCATAGAAAACCATCTTAACAAAAAAAGATGTTATAAAGAAAGATGTCAGAGATTTCGAACTGCTTTTTCGAACTATTTTTTCGCACAACACAGTTATTGCTCCCACAGCCAATGGTGCAGTAATTCCCAAAAAATATTCCACTATATATTGTTTATCTATCCAGATGAGGATACCCCACAATCCTAAACAAAAGAAAACCATAGCTCCGATAAATTTAAAAGATGACATTCATCGCTTCCATATAGTTTTGCTTAATTCATAGAATCCGGAGCCAAGGCCAATAATAAGCCCTACTATCATTAACCAGGGTGCCGTCCCGAGCCATGTATCCAGAAAATATCCAAGTAAAATAAAGAGAACAACAGCACCAATTAATCCATAAGATGCCGCAGCAACCGGACCAGAGTCTCTTATAATTTTCTGGAGGTAATCAAAAGATCGGCTAAAAGAAGATTCTTTCTGTCTCATAGTAAAATTATTATAATGGTTCTTCTAATGTATTGTCACTGATATTTTGTTTTAGATTGTCCTGCTCATTCAGAATCGTACACTGTCCCTGAAATTTTGCTCCTTCTTCTATGTGTAGCTGCTTATAAATCAAATCACCATCCAACGTAGAATATTTTCCAAGTTCAGCTTTGTCATCAATGGTAACATTTCCAAATACCTTACCACCAATATGAATATTGTGTGCTTTGATATCTCCGTACACTTTTCCGGTTTTCCCGATCCGAATGTCACCTCCAGAAGAAATAGATCCATACACTTTGCCATATATTATTAATCCCTCGTTTAAGTTAATGTCTCCCCTAATTTCTGCATCAGGACCCACCATTGTATGAATATTTTTAAATGAGAGTTTATTTTTCAAAATCTGCGCTCAAATCCTTCTGCTCATATTGTGGAAAAAATTTCAGTGGATCCAACACTGTGCCCTCTCTCCAGATTTCGAAATGAAGGTGGGGCCCGGACGAAATCCCTGTATTACCAACATGAGCAATAACTTCGCCCAATGACACAGATTCCCGTGCATCTACGATCAAATCCTGTAAATGTCCATATTGAGTGAAATATCCATCTCCATGATAAAGAATAATGTTATTCCCAAGATCGTAGCTCCATCCAGAAAACACAACTAGGCCTCCAGCAGATGCGGTAACGGGTGCGCCCTCAACAGCTGAAATATCGATTCCATAATGATTATTTGTTTTGAATTCGGATGAAAGCTCTATCTTTTGTGTAAGATACCCGAGAACAGGAAGTTGTGAAGGGATTGACGCAATGTTGTAACCACTGATGTTATCTTTTCCCAATTCACGATAATTTGATTCCGAATTATTATCAGCAGATTCATCCAATTGTAAATCTCCTGTCAAAGATTTTCGGATTTGTCGATCCAAAACTTTCATCCTGTTAAAATCACTAATCAATTCGCGAACTGCTAGCCGCTCAGAAAGCAAATCTCCATATTTTCCCTCTAATTCAATATGAGATTTCATTACTGAAATATTGTGAACAAGCGTTACAATAGTTCCTGTAATTAGAAAAAATATACATACAGAAAAAATAGCTAGAAACGGAACAGATAAAGAAATCTGTCGCTGTTTTTCTCCCGAGTCCGGGATGAAAAGAATGGAGATGTGTTTTGATTTCAAGGATTAGATGGGATTATTCCATTGAGCGCCACAGGTCCATGATTCGTTCCAAATCTTCATCAGAAAAGTAATGAATAACAATTGTTCCCCCTTCTCTTGATGGCTTCAGTTTTACCTTAGTTCCTAATAGTTCGATCATTTCATTTTCATAGACTTTAAAACCGGGAGGAGGTTTCTTTTCCATTGTATTTCTTGTTGGAGTGTCAGACCTATTTATTTTGTCTTTAACCCATTTTTCTACCGCCCGGACACTCATTTGGTCCTGTTTTATTTTTTCCCAGAGCTTTACCCTTCCTCTATTTGTTTTTACCATTAATATAGCTCGACCATGACCAGCAGAAATTTCATTCGAACGTATACTTTCAAGAATTTCTCGTGGGAGTGTTAAGAGTCTCAAGGTATTTGAAACGGTCACCCGTTTTTTTCCTATAGATTTTGCGATTTCCGTTTGATTCAGTTTAAACTTACTTTGAAGCAATGCAAAAGCTTCTGCCTCTTCAATGGAGTTGAGTTTTTCACGTTGAATATTCTCAATTAATGCCATCTCCAATAATTCAGCATCATCTTTTACTTTTATTCTGTATGCTGGTATAGACCTTAATCTTGCTAATTTGGCTGCCCTCAGTCTGCGTTCACCAGCAACCAAAATGAATTGGTCCCCATCCTCCTTTACAGTAATAGGAGTTAGGATACCCTTTTCCCGTATTGAGTCAGCCATTTCTTCCATTTTTTTCGCATCAAATACTTTTCGAGGCTGATGAGGGTTTTCCTTGATTGATTTAACAGGGATTAACGTGGCACCTAATATAGTAGAGGGGGTTTTCTCCTCCTCCGCTGGTCTGATGAGAGCTCCCAGGCCCTTCCCTAATCTTTTATTTGACACGGTTCAGCAACTCCTCAACTAAGCTTAAATAATTTTGTGCACCGGTAGAATTCGCATCATAAAGCAATGCTGGTTTCCCAAAGCTCGGCGCTTCTCCCAAACGTACATTTCTGTGGATGACAGTATTAAATAATTTTTCCTCAAAATATTCCCGAACTTCATCGGCAACTTCCTTCGATAAATTTAGCCTGGAATCGTACATAGTTAGTAACACTCCTGCAATACTTAATTTTGGATTGATATGTTTTTGAACCAATCTGATGGTATTTAAAAGCTGCCCCAGCCCTTCCAGTGCATAGTATTCACATTGGATAGGAATTAATACGGCATTGGATGCAGCTAACGCATTTATAGTTAATAATCCCAAGGATGGAGGACAGTCAACAATAATGTATTCATATTTTCTCTTCAGCTTTTTTATTAGGGATTTCAATTGATATTCCCGTGCCATCACATTTACTAATTCAATTTCTGCCCCAACTAAATCATTTTCTGAAATAATCACATCCAAATGGTCAAACTTGGTGGAGATAAGAGCCTTGTTAATATCTGTTCCCCGCATGAGTACATCGTAAATTGTATAATTATTTTTCTTGATCAAGTTTGAGACTCCCGTCGTTGCATTGGCCTGCGGGTCAAAATCGATAAGCAACGTGCGGATTTCTGCTGCCGCCATACTGACGGCTATATTTACTGAAGAGGTTGTTTTACCAACTCCTCCTTTCTGATTTACAAGGGATAAGATTTTTGTCATAATATGTAATATATCTGGAGTAAATTTAACGGAATATTCTATCCGGTACCAAGAAACCGAGGATATCTCATTTCTGGTCAATCATTGAACTTATTTTTCACTTAGATGTAATTTTTTTTATGAAAGCAATTTGCAAAACAAATACTGAGGCAGGGCTCACACAAATAAATGCAGAGGTGCCTGTTCCTTCCACAAATGAGGTTTTGATTAAAATCCTAAAAACAGCAATTTGCGGAACCGACCTTCATATTTATCAATGGGATGATTGGGCAAAAAATACAATTAAACCACCACTGGTAATCGGACATGAATTTGTAGGTGAGATTGCAGAGACCGGCGAGGGAGTCACTCACTATAAACCAGGAGACATAGTTTCAGGAGAGGGACATATAACCTGTGGTAACTGTAGAAATTGCAGAGCTGGACAACGCCATTTATGTAATAAAACCCTTGGAATAGGCATTCATCGGAGCGGTGCTTTTGCAGAATATATGACCCTCCCAGAAGGAAACGTCTGGCCTGTACACAAAGAGATTAATACCGATATTGCCTCTTTTTTTGACCCGCTGGGGAATGCTGTTCATTGTGCCCTAAGTTTTGAAATGGTAGCTGAGGATGCTTTAATCACAGGAGCAGGGCCCATTGGTTGTATGGCAGCAGCTATTTGTAAAAAGGTTGGAGCAAGAAATGTTGTGGTTACGGATATCAACAATTATAGATTGGATCTTGCGAAAAAAATGGGCGCAGATAC
>DASCRE010000072.1:0-1563 GCA_034408645.1 Fidelibacterota bacterium
AAGGTTATTGAAAATACTCAACGTGATATAAATATTGCTTTTGTAAATGAATTGTCACTCATTTTTAATAAGATGGGTATTAAGACATCCGAAGTATTGGATGCTGCTGCAACAAAATGGAATTTTTTGAATTTCAGACCGGGTTTAGTTGGAGGTCATTGTATTGGTGTTGATCCATACTATTTAACCCATAAATCTGAAGCATTAGGTTATACACCTGAAATTATTTTGTCTGGAAGGCGTTTGAATGATAGAATGGGTAAATATATTTCAGAGGAGATTACCTCCGCATTAAAGGCCAAAAATATTAATGAGGGTGAATCAAATTGTTTGATTTTGGGGCTCACTTTTAAACAGAATTGTCCAGATGTTCGTAATACGAAGGTGTTAGATATTTATAAGGATGTGGTTGATAAATTTCAAGATGTAAAAATTTCTGATCCTCGAGCACTGAAGGAAGATATTTATAGAATTTATGGTAAAAATCCAATTACAATACAACCATCAGATTTAAATAAGTATGATGTAGTAATTTTGGCAGTAAATCACACTGAATATGAAGAATTTTATAGTGGTGAGTGGATTTTACCAAATCAGGTTATTTTTGATGTGAAAAGCGTAATCCGATCTGAGAAGGTATTGAGTTTATAATGAAGCCTAAGCTGAAGATACTGGTAACCGGTGTCGCCGGATTTATCGGCTTTCATCTCACAAAAAGATTATGTGATGAAGGCCATTATGTTGTTGGTGTTGATAATTTAAATGATTATTATGATGTTCAACTTAAGAAAGATCGATTAGCAGAATTAGATGTATTTATAGAGTCGGGATTATTTGATTTTCAAAAGATTGACATTGCAGACCTCTCATACTTGGAAGCAATATTTAATGAGACTAAGAGTGATATTGTAATTAATTTGGCTGCTCAGGCAGGAGTACGATATTCTTTAGAAAATCCACATGAATATATTCGTTCAAATGTTCAGGGTTTTATGAATATTTTGGAATGTTGTCGACATAATAATGTAAGCAAACTAATTTATGCCTCCTCTAGTTCAGTATATGGAGGAAATGCAAAACTTCCATTTTCAGAATCTGATAGGGTTGATAATCCAGTTTCAATGTATGCGGCTTCTAAAAGATCAAATGAGCTCATGGCACATACATATTCTCATCTTTTTGGATTAAATACAATTGGGTTAAGATTTTTCACGGTATATGGTCCATGGGGTCGACCTGATATGGCATTGAATATTTTCACTAAGAATATCATTGAAGGTAAGCCATTGCAGATTTTTAATAATGGTAAACATAGTAGGAGTTTTACGTATATAGATGATATTGTTGAGAGTATTTTGAAATTATTAAATATAGATGGTTTTGAAGAGAAGTATTCAATCTTCAATATTGGCGGTAAAAATGCTATTGACCTAATGGATTATGTTTCTGTGATTGAGGATGCGTTATCTCTAAAGTGTATGTATGAGTTTTTACCCATGCAGTTGGGAGATGTTGAAAAAACAGTGTCCTATTCAAAAAAGCTAGAAGATATTATTAGATTTT
>DASCRE010000073.1:0-7391 GCA_034408645.1 Fidelibacterota bacterium
CCCTCCAACCGGTCCTGGATCACCAGCTGAAGCCGCGCCAACTCCGACATTGGCTGAAGCAAACGTTATTTCAATTTTCAGCGATGCATATACAAATATTGACGGGGTCAACTTAAACCCCGATTGGGGGCAGTCAACTGTAGTGACTGAAATGGTTATTGAAGGCAATAATACACTCCTTTACACGGGTTTGAATTATCAGGGGACAGAGTTTATTGCACAGGATGTTTCTGGAATGACCTACCTGCATATCGACTACTGGACAGATAATTCTACAGCACTAAATTTTTTTGTAATCAGCCAGACACCCACCATAGATAGCGACTATCATACCTTTGCCATAGTAAGCGAGCAATGGGTGAGTGTGGATATCCCACTGTCAACCTTCCCTAATGTTGATTTAACGGATGTTTTCCAATTTAAAGTTGAAGGAAATGGAACGATTTATTGGGACAATTTTTATTTCTATTCAAATCCTGGCGGGGTTATAGATTATCAGACAGACTGGAATCTTGTTGGCTTGCCACTTGAAGTAGAAGATTCCAACTATCAGACAATCTTTCCTGAATCTACTGAAGGAACTCTTTATTCCTATAATGGTGAACAATATTTGTTAGAGGAAGAACTCCAGATGGGTAACGGTTACTGGCTTCACTTTGAAAATGATGGAACAACCCAGTTAACTGGAACACCAGTAAATGAAATAACCCTACAATTGAATGCAGGGTGGAATCTCATAAGCGGGATCAGTTCCGTGGTAGGACTTGCGGGAATATCTGACCCGGGAGATATTGTGGTTCCGGGAACTATTTTTGAATTTACAGATTCATACGATTATGCCACCCTTTTGACACCTGGGCATGGATACTGGATCTATGCAAGTACGGACGGGTACATTACCATTTCAAGTGGCAATGCCTCCAAAACAAATGCTTTTGAGTCGAAGAATTTAGATAAGGTCAATAAACTCACTGTAAACGGTATGGAACTCTACTTCGGAGTTGAACTTTCAGCAAGAGACAAGCTTAGCCATAGCCTACCGCCTAAGCCTCCTGCTGATGCATTTGATGTAAGGTTTAAAGATGGGTGGAGAGTAGTTAAAGACTACGGTGAAGTAGAAGTAATGTCCACCAGCGAGACTCTTACTATTATTTATGACATTAAACTTAATGATGGAGAACACATGAATTGGGTACTATCCTCTGAGAGTGTTGATTACATCCTTGAAGACACAGGAGAGATTACAGTACCATCAGCAGAAAGATTTATATTAGAGCTTAAAGCCGTAGTGCCTGCTACCTTTACCCTGTATCAGAACTTCCCGAATCCTTTCAATCTAATTACGACACTAAGGTACGACCTTCCATCAGATGCCATGGTCACCCTTACAGTATTTGACATGCTTGGAAGAGAGATAAACCAACTGGTTAATACTACTCAAGAGGAAGGCTTTAAGTCAGTACAGTGGGATGGCACTGACAGTATGGGCAGACCTGTAAGTGCTGGAGTTTACCTTTACCAGATTCGTGCTGAAGAGTTTGTGCAGACCAAAAAAATGGTGCTGTTGAAGTAGTACCACCCATACCTTGAGAAAATTTCCTTTGTTATAGGAATTACTGCCTTCAGAAATTTGTTTTTCACATTTTTTTTATTTAACTTTTAATAAATTTAATTGTCATATACTGAAATGAATAGGTTAAGCCTGAATATTAATTCTTTCTCAAAGATCCTGATTTCACTTTTTGTAGGAGTTATTTCAGTTCAATTGCTGGGTAAGAGCTCAGATAAAATCAAACTGATTTCGGATAAAAAAGAAGATCTTTCCATCCTGAAACGTGTGGAATCACTGAACACATACCTCAAAGAGGATTCCTATTCACCACCGTTATACCCTCACATTGAGAATCTCCCGCAGGAGTTCATTCAGGTTTTTCCTGAGCAAATTCCGGCACCTGATATTGAAGTTAAATCAACCATCTCATCCAGAGATGTAGATTTTGATCTCCGTGCCGCTTCTCATCTGCTGAGGCGTACCACTTTTGGTCCAACTTGGGAACAGATCAACATGGCCCATGATGAAGGTCTGGATGCAACGGTGGATGCACTGCTGGAAGAGCAGCCCACGCCAGACCCTCCCGGAGACTGGATTGACGATCCTACGCCGCCATATGATTCTCTCACACCGGAACAACTTGACTCTTTAAATCAAGCATACCGAGACCAACGGGCTGAGCTGCGAAGTTGGATTATAGATAATATGTTGGAAGAAGAAACAAGTATTCATGAAACAATGACACTTTTCTGGCATGATCATTTTGCTACGTCGGCCCTAAAGGTGAGCTTTCCCCCCGCACTCTACAATTACTACGCTCTGCTGAGGCAACATTCCCTGGGGAATATTAAAGATTTCGTAAAAGCAATGGCTGTGGATCCTGCCATGCTTATATGGCTGGATAATAAAAATAATAGGTATCGTCATCTTTACGTTACGGGAGATAGTGATGAGTGGTCTGGATATGGAAGAAAGTTAACTGACGAAGATGAGGACGGAGTGTATGACAAGACCATTGCTCTTAGTCCCGGGCTGTACAGATATTTGTATACATGCGGTGGATTTTCTGTTTATGAGGATGTTCCGGATGAGTGTGCGTATATCGATCCCAATGATGATACTCCCCTTCATGCCTTTGGGATAAACAATGAGGATATTATTCTGGATCCCCATCCATGGGGGGGATGCTCTGAAGAAGGATATAACAATGGTCCTATGGTTGTCAATTTTAATGTAGATATGACAGGAGTTGATCTCCAGGGAGGAGCGGTCCATGTGACAGGTACAATGGACGATTGGTCTGGTTTCGGACTTACCCTGATGCCAGAAGGTGATGGTATATACTCGGGAAGTATGGAACTGGAACCTGGGGTCTATGAGTATCTTTACACCATCACGGGAGAGTTTGATGACTGGTCCGGATGGGGCATGGTAGGGAACCCTCCATTAGGCTCTAACTGTGATTGGAATCCGGATGATGAATGGGCAAACTTTGGATTTGCTTTAGTAAATACTGATACCGTAACATTGAATAATATTTGGTCAGAGTGTCTGGTAGATGATTCGTACTTTCATCATGTTACGTTCCAGGTCTCTGAAAATCCATGTCCTCTGGCAGGGATCAATGAAAATTTTTCCAGGGAATTGCTAGAGCTGTTTACCATTGGAGTGGGAAACTATTCCCAGGAGGATATTGTTGAAGCGGCACGGGCATACACAGGCTATACCACAGATGGTTTGGAAACTTTTTTTATTGAAAACAGACATGACTTTGGCCCAAAAACTTTCATGGGGCAAACGGGATACTGGTTTGGGGATGATATTGTTGATATAATATTTGAACAGGAAGAGACAGCACGATTTTTTGCCCGGAAAATATTTCAGTGGTTTGTCTATTATAATCCCGATGAAGCTGCCGTTGAGGAAATGGCTGACATTCTCCGGGAAAATGATTATGAAGTAAAACCCATGCTGGAGGCACTATTTAAGAGCGAACTGTTCTTCGATGAAAACTTCAGGGGTGCCAAATATGGTGGAGGTATAGTTCATGTGCTGTCCCCAATTCGTCAAATGTATGTAACTGATATTATACCTCCGGAAGGTCAAACTAGGAATAGAATTTTATTAATGTTTCAGGAATACTTTGGTCAGGCCCTCCTCTATCCACCCGATGTATCAGGATGGTTGGGATACCGAAACTGGATCAATACCTACACCCTTCCATATCGAAAGCTTTTTACCAATGCCGTAATTGATGGGTATGTTTATGATTTTCCCATGGGATTTCAAGTTGATGTTCTTGAGTTTGCCAGCCATTTCTCAAATCCAAATGATGCGGAACAACTCATTGATGATATGATCCTGTATTTTTATGACATTCAACCAACGGAACACACCCGTCAACTATTGCTGGACCAACTTCTTCAGGGATTAGATCCGTACAACTGGGCACTAACAATCCCGGAAGCGGAGGACCGTCTGAAAGGAACAATAAAACTATTAATGAGATATCCGGACTTCCAATTAAAATGAAACGCAGACAGTTTTTAAAAAATTCACTGGGCCTGGGATTGGGCTCAATGCTTATTCCGAGATGGTTCCACCCGCTCTTGGCCATATCAGATCATTTACGAGACAGGGGACAAAACCGAATCCTGGTTATTTTGAACTTAGGAGGAGGGAATGATGGACTAAACACAGTCATACCATTTGAAGATGATGAATATTACAATCTTCGTCCCACCATTGCTATTCCCCAGAATGAACTGCTCCCTGTCACCGAAACCTTGGGCCTGCATCCTGCATTGGCTCCGCTCATGGACCTCTGGAATGATGAAAACATGGCCATTATTCAGAATGTGGGCTATGATCAGCAGGACCTCTCTCATTTTCGATCTACCGATATCTGGAGAAGTGGGTCAGATGTAGACCAGATCATTTCTACTGGCTGGGTGGCTCGATACCTTGAAACACTTTATTTAGATTATGTGGAGAATCCACCAGTAGAGCCTATGGCACTACAGCAGGGCTCCACTGATGGTCTTTTGCTTACAGGTAACGAAGGTGTTCCCGGGGTGATTGTGGATGACCCATCCATTTTCTACTCTTTGGTTAACGAAACGTATGAAAGTGAATACAACAATGACCCTCCGGAAACCGCTGGTGGAAATGAGTTGTCATATGTCCGTCAAATTGACAATAATTCTTTTGCCTATGCTGGTGTTATCCAGGCCGCAGCAGAGGCGGGGCAAAATACGGTAGAATATCCTAATAACAGTGTTGGAACTCAGTTAAGTATTGTTGCAAAGCTTCTTTCTGGAGGACTCTACACACCAATTTTTCTGACTCACCACTATGGTTTTGACACCCACAATAACCAGTTAAACGAACACAATAATCTCCTGTCAGTGCTATCGAGCTCTGTCAGTACGTTCTTCCAGGACCTAAAAAATCTTGGACTTGGAGACAGTGTGGTTTTGCTTACCACCTCAGAGTTTGGCAGACGTCCCTTTGAGAATGGTTCCGATGGTACAGACCATGGTGCTGGTGCTCCTCAATTACTTTTTGGAAGTAAGGTAAAGGGCGGCATATATGGTTCTAATCCCAACCTGACTGATTTTGATAGCAATGCAAACCTGCTCCATGAGTTTGACTTTCGGCAATTATATGCTACCCTAATGACACAGTGGTTTGAGCTTAAACAGCAAGAGGTGGAAAATATTTTATTTCACCCATTCGAACCACTGCCTCTTATCGATAACCGTTTTTCTCTAAATTCAGATCCAATACAGAAAGAAAGTTTAACGGGTATACCGGATGACTATATCTTATCAGGTGCGTATCCCAATCCATTTAATCCGGTCACACAGTTGACCTACGGAATAAAACAAAATACCCTGGTGGATATTCGTGTTTTTGACATCAAAGGGAGGGAAATCCTTCACCCAGTGCATGATATTAAACCGGCTGGATATTTTCGGTTGAGCTTGAACAGTCGTTCCCTTTCCAGTGGAACGTATTCTGTTGTAATGCGGGCTGGCGGTACTGTTCGGAAAACAAGAATAACTGTCGTAAAATAAAACACATCAATTTCTCCTGTTGATCGGATAAAATTTTTATTTTATTTCAGGAAAAACCAGCCTAAATCCTCTTTTGACCATAAAGACCTTGGCCGTGTTGTATCATGTCTGTAAACGAAATAGATTTTATTAGTTTTCTTCAGTATCGTAAGTTCCGTTCCGCTTAACCTTTTTTTGAAATGGGATATTTCAGAAACTTAATAGAAAGTTTAGGAATTCTTTTTGATGGTATAGGTTATTGTTTTTGAAGGTTTTTTAACAGTGGGCAGGAGGCTCTCAATGTCAGTGATCATCTCATTAACCCGTGCCAATCTTTTTTCAAGGTTTTCTAATCGTTTGTCCACTGTTTTTGAAACTTTTGTAACCTGGACTACTCGTTTTTTCATGATTTTTTCTTTAAGGAGTACACTATTGTTGATGAACCTTCAGAGGGAGTTTTCCGTGACAACATTTTTATTAAGGATTCTAAGTTTTTCTCAATTTCCGCTATCTGTTTTTCTATTTTTAAAAGGCGGTTATCCGCGTCCTTTGTCCACTTGACGGTGGTCTCTTTTTTTTTAGTTAGTGGTTTTTGTGGGTTTCGCGACATAGCATTAGAAAAATAATTGGGATAGAGTAAAAAAGTAAATTAATATTGAATGTAGAAACTATCAAGAATTGATATAATATAAACCATGAATTATTGGGTAAAAGAATTGGGTTTTAAGAAAAAGGAGTTATCATGAGAAAACTGTACCATATTTTATTCATATTATTTTTTTCTATTGGATTATCTGATCAACCAGATTGGTCCATCAACCCCTCAAATTTTCAATTCAATGCGTCTATGACCGGTGTGTTGATCTTCAATGGCGAAGAATCAACTGACAGCAATGATATCATTGCTGCGTTTGTAGGTGATGAGTGTAGAGGGGTAAAAACAGATGGGATCCTTATTTCCGGGAAGATGGTCTTTGGTCTAACAATTTTTGGAAATGAAAATGGCGAATCTCTCACGTTTAAAGCTTATGATGCATCTAACGATCAGGTTAATGATAACATAGATTTTACTTACAGTTTTGTCTCCAATGATATCGTGGGCAGTGCTGAGGATCCCGTGGAATGGAATTTTATAACGCTCCTTTTAGGTGATCCAGATTTTTTTGTAACTATCACTGCGAATGCAGATGACGTAAACTATGAGTTGACCTTTGGATTTGCATCGGATGCTACCGATGGATATGATGATGGCATCGACCAGTACGCACCTCCGGCACCTCCTCCACCTGCTTTTGACGCAGCCCTGTCATGGGGCGGCGACCGTTATTATACACAGATCGTCAATGGAAGTGAAGATGATCTGGTGGAACATGAGTGGGATATCCAGATTGCTTATCCCGCTTCCAATCAGGTTACCCTGGAATGGGATTCAGAATTTATGGTGGGATTAGGGACATTTATTCTTCAGGATGCATTTGGTGGTATGATGATCAATGTGGATATGACTCAGGAAGGCTCTGTTGATTTGACCAACCCTGCTTTTACCACTCTAAAAATAAAGGTCACACCCAGCGGGGAATCTCCTCCTCCTGAGGAAACACAGGTCACTTTTACAGTGATTGATGACGGAAATGATTACACAAACGTTGCCCTGAAAGGTCAGATGACTGGATGGGGAAATGTTCCCATGAACAATGACGGCAGCGGAACCTGGACGCTGACCCTTGCCCTTGAGTCAGGCGGCTATGAGTGGGGAGCTGTCGCAATTTCTGATGATTCGG
>DASCRE010000074.1:0-3324 GCA_034408645.1 Fidelibacterota bacterium
AGCTAAGATTCTATTCCACTTGATCCACAATAAATCTATCATATTTTATTCTTAGTTTTTGAAGTTAATTTTTGTTTTTCAGATTCGTTTTTCGAATTATTTTCTTCTGGTTCAATAGAATCGTCATTATGAGAACCACTTATTTGAGATTTATCATGAATATAATTCGACTTTAATTCGCTCAAGATCTGACTTAAATATTTATCTTCAGATTCTGATAAATTACCGTCCATTCTTTTGTACAACATATCAATCATATCAATATTTACTGAAGCCATATGCAGATCTTTTTCAATCTTATCCGTTATAGGACTTTTAATCTTTCCTAATGATACCCAAGTAGTGTGAACCATAGATGAAATCAACTGATCAAACAATTGTTGCTCTGTAAATTTACTTTCTAAAGACATTTTATTTTCATACAAAAGAACAGGATAATAGTTCCACCGGTTTAACCAGCAGTATTCAATATTTTAATATAATAAGATAGAGAATTTAGTTGTTTCAAATCATTTAGAATAAAATTAATCTTTTCGTCTTTAATATAATCAAGATTATCAACATAATTTATATAATATGATGTTCCAGAGAATCCTAAAATCTGAACGAAAAACCTTAAAAACTAACACCAGTATTGGGTTAATTTTGCTTCTGTATTTTATTAACGTGTTTAATGATAGCCAAAGATCGGCAAAGTTCTAACAATGAATGTTGGTATTATTCCTGCTCGACTCAATTCCACGCGGCTTTCCGAAAAGATTCTTATTCCGATTGGAGGGATGCCTATGGTTGTACAAGTGTATAGGCAGGCTCTCAAAGCAAAAAAGTTAGATAAAGTTATCGTTGCAATGGATGATGAAAAAACACAAACCGAGTTGACGAAATTCGGTGTGTCAGGGATTATGACTAGTAATTTTCATCGATCAGGCACAGATAGAATAGCTGAAGCAATGAAGAATGAGGATACTGATGTTGTGGTGAATATTCAAGCAGACGAACCTGAAATAGATCCAGAACTAATTGATGACCTCATTATTTTGTTTGAGAACAGTGATACAGAAATGGGAACTGCTGTTACATCCGACTTAACCAGAGATGATTTGGAGAATCCGGATGTGGTGAAGGTGGAAATAGATGAAAAAGGTATGGCTGTTAACTTTTCAAGGCAGCCCATGGCGGGCAACAGAATTTTTCGTCATATTGGCATTTATGCATTTAAAACCTATGTTTTGGAAAAATTTGTTCAATTACCACTATCAAATAGAGAAAAAGAAAAAAAATTGGAACAAATGAGAGCATTAGATAATGGAATCCCCATTCGTACAATCATAACAGATTATAAAGGTCGCGGAATTGATAATATAGGTGATGTTAAACGATTAGAAACGCAATATGGCCCGTAACCCCACTAAATATATTTTTGTTTTGGGTGGCGTCATGTCCGGACTGGGGAAAGGCATTACTGCCTCATCAATTGGTTATCTGTTAAAAAGCGCTGGATTAAAGGTGACCATCTTAAAACTGGATCCTTATTTAAATGTTGACCCGGGGACTATGAATCCCTATCAACATGGGGAAGTATTTGTTTTAGATGACGGGTCGGAAACAGACTTGGATTTAGGCCATTATGAGCGGTTTATAGATATAGATATGAGTAAACATAATAATGCTACTGCTGGTCAGATTTATAGTACAGTATTAGATAGAGAACGGGCGGGAGATTATTTAGGTGAAACGGTTCAGGTAATTCCTCACATTACGGATGAGATTAAAACTCGGATTCAATCAGTCAACAAACCGAAACAATTTGATGTGGTCATTTGTGAAGTAGGAGGGACGGTTGGTGATATTGAGAGTTTACCCTTTATGGAGGCTATTCGACAAATGTCTGTAAATGTTGGATATCATAACCATATAATAGTTCATGTTACCCTGCTTCCATATGTAAAAGCCAGTGAAGAGGTAAAGACAAAACCAACTCAACATTCTGTTATGAGGTTAAGAGAAATTGGGTTAACCCCAGATTTTATTTTGTGTCGCTCTGAAACCCGGATAAAAAAATCGGTCAAAGAAAAAATCGCTTTATTTTGCAATGTAGATGCAGCTCACGTCATCGAAGGGCAGGATGTAAATAGTATTTATGAAGTTCCACTTTTGCTAGACAAACAAAAATTAGGACAGTTAATATTTGATCGGATGAGGTTTTTCGGGGAAACTGATGTGTCAGCACTACAAAATTTTATCCATCATTATAAAAACTCTGTTCATTCAGTAACCATTGCTATGTGTGGAAAATATACCGATCTTCCAGATGCCTACAAAAGTGTGTTGGAGGCGTTCAATCATGCAGGAGTGGAAAATGATGCCCATATAAAAATTAAGTGGGTTGCAACAGACAGTTTACATTCGATAAAACAATGTGAAAATGAGTTTTCTACTGTTAACGGCATTCTTTTGCTTCCCGGATTTGGTAAACGGGGGTCAGAAGGAAAAATATTAGCCTGTCAGCATGCTCGCGAACATAAAATTCCATTTTTGGGGATTTGTCTTGGTCTGCAATGTGCTGTTATAGAATTTGCTAGAAATATCTGTGGATTGAAAAAAGCCAACAGCACAGAATTTGATTCCAAAACACCGTATCCTGTTATAGATCTCATGGAGTCTCAACGGATGGTAAAGAAAAAAGGGGGAACCATGCGATTGGGTGCATATAAATGTGAACTAAAATCAGGTAGTCAGGTTTTTATGGAATACAGAAAAAAGAAAATTTCTGAACGCCATCGACACAGGTGGGAGGTAAACAACCGTTTTCGGACAAAACTGGAAAAAAATGGGCTCATCGTTTCCGGGTGGAATCCGGAGTTAAACCTAGTGGAAATTATAGAATTAAAAGATCATCCATGGTTCGTTGGATGCCAATTCCATCCAGAGTTGAAAAGTAGAGTTCTCAAAGCCCACCCTCTATTTCGAGGATTTATTAGAGCTTCAGTCGAATATAAAAACGGGGAATCTTTCGAATGATTAATTGTGTAAACGCAGGTGGAGTTCGTTTTGGTGGAGATCAGCTACCTATTATTGCCGGCCCCTGTGTTATTGAAAGCAGAGATCATGCTCTCAAAATGGCTGAAGCTATTGCGGAAATTACTGATTCACTAGGCCTACCTTATATTTTCAAAAGTTCCTACGACAAGGCTAATCGTACTTCTGTAAAATCTTTTCGGGGGTTAGGTATGAAAAAGGGCCTCGATATTTTAAGTGAAATTAAGGAAAAGGTTGGAGTCCCCATTTTGACAGATATTCACAATCCAGATGAGGCCGTTGTGG
>DASCRE010000075.1:0-8447 GCA_034408645.1 Fidelibacterota bacterium
GAAATTATTATATCTGGGTTTAGCCAGACTTTGTAACCAGATGTGATTATTCTTTGATTAAATTCATAATCTTGTGCCCGAACTAATCTTTCATCAAATAATCCTATTTTATCAAAAATCGATTTTTTAAAAAATCCAAATGGAACCGTATCAACAGGACCGGATTTCAACCCCGTTCTGAAGCCAGAATTTCCAACACCGAATGGATGTGTAATCAATGCATGGACTAAATAATCAGAAAGGGTGTTCCCTTGGTTTTTTACATCCCATACTCCCCCCACATTTTCGGCCCCCGTTTTTTCAGCTGTTTGAACCAAGTCTATTAAGTAAGATTGTGGATAGATTGAATGTCCATCTAATCGCATTATCCAATCTGCTTTGGATTTTTGTATGGCAATATTCATGGCAAATGATTGTGTTTTCCCCGGGTTATCCATTAGTTGAACTGGATTATTATCAATTTGAATGGATTTAATAATATTTCTTGTTTTATCAGTACTTCCACCATCAATCACCCATATTTCATATTGTATTTGGTCCGGCACTTTAAAAGCGAGGACGCTATGGATACAATCCATAATATGTTTTTCTTCATTGAAAACAGGTATAACTATGGTGATTAATTTCATTATAAATTATAAGTTTTGTTTAAATAATAATAGGTAGACTGTGAAATATTATAAAGTTCCCGCCAAGAAAGATTTCCAGTCGAGAAGTGATCATTATGGGTCATAATCAAATGTGGATGATACATAATTTGGACGTTTAATTTTCTCGCAATTTCTGCCGTTGAGAGTTCCTCTCCAAACATTTGAAATCCATCGTCTAAATATCCACCCATTTGGAAATACTCAGATGAAAAAATTATACAGGATCCATGAGGAGCATAAATGGGTCGGACCACACTATTTTTATGAGTTTTGTGATTTATATAACGATTAAAATACTTTCCCAATACTTCAAATATTTTCGCTGTCAACCAATGAAAATTTACAAGTTTATAATACATTTTTTCTATTTTGGATAATCTGTTATTAAAAAATGGATTCAGGTTCGTTTTTTTGAAGTTGGAAAATATTTTAGGCGCAATAATCTTATTTTTATGCACATTGACTGTATTTAAATATGTAAAAAATTGATTATCGAAACAAATGTCATTATTACAAACTATAATCCATCGGGGCCAATTTAGTTTTTTATTATTTAATCTATTTAACCCTTTGATTGCGGCACCCCAATAAAAGTGATTTTGGGCATGGGGGAAAATATCGATGGCGATGCCTGATCCTTCCTTCATCTTCATTAAAGGAATTAGG
Source organism: Fidelibacterota bacterium (assembly GCA_034408645.1). Classification (GTDB taxonomy): domain Bacteria; phylum Fidelibacterota; class Marinisomatia; order Marinisomatales; family AB-629-J13; genus AB-629-J13. The sequence continues at coordinate 1,317 of DASCRE010000075.1, forward strand.
GATAAATCTGAGGAAGAGTTGTCTTCTATCCATAATGTTATATTTGAATTTGGTTGAATTGATTTTATTAAATCTTCCACAGGGCTGGGATTACCATAATTTACTGATATAATTAAAACCGAAAATTGTTCGTCCACTTGAAAATTCATTATTCTAATGGTTAAATATTAATCTGGCGTTTTTGATTTAAGAAATCGAAACTAAACATCTGAAAAATCACATATCCTGCTATGATGCTGTTATTCACAAATAAACTAATGAATGGGCTAAAAAGGATCCAACCATTCAATAATGCTAATAATGGAATAAAGGTAATCCATCCATTCTCCACAAAGTTAAATACCCAAGCAGAAACGAATCCAAAGAAAAATAAAACAATTGTGGTCCCTAAAAATCCATAATCTTCTAAAATGCCACGAAAGGCTGTATATATATTTATGTGTGTTGTTCCCACTTCAGAAAAATCCAAATAAAACCCTTGTACACGCTCAGATATACCCATTAATTCAAAGGGGCCTGCAAAGGAGTTGCGACCCCATGCCAAATCAAGACCATTCCATTGATGATACCATTGTGTAAAGGCTGAAATACTACCAGTCATAGAAGATCGAGCCATGGTTATCATATCATCCAATATAAAATCCGCGTCCATCCCCTGTCTCAACCATTGGAGTGAAATAAATACGATGGGAAAAATAATGATTGCTGACAAAATAAAAAATATGAGTTTCTTCAACTGATTCGCATTATTCTTTTGCCATGATCGGGTGGCCCACTCTGAAGAAATCATTGCAACCACTGTTAAAATAACGACTGTACGGGAGGAATAAATAACGCCATAGCATAGCCCTAACACAATAGGGACTATCCTTGTCCAATTTCGCCACCGTCCTGCACCTACTAAAGCACCAATGCTGATAGCGGTTGGATAAATCATGTAACTTAAGAATTTCAAATAGATAGGTAAATATTGGGCACCACCATACCTATCGGTTGCAAATTCCTGGGGTAGGGCCAGTAAAGATATTGCACTATTGAATAATTGGAATTCATTAAAACTATATTTTACCAAGAATAATATACCACCAAAGGTTAAAATAGTTGATACATAAGCAAGCATTATCCAGCCCTTATAATTATAATGGGTTTCATTCTTTTTGATATAATGCGGGTTCTTTTTAAAAAATTTCTCCGCCAAATTCGATCCAAAAAGCCCCCCTAAAACCACCAAAGCTATGCAGTACATTAAAATCATTATTCCCGGGCCAAATGTTAAATAATCTGAATTGAAAAAAATATGAAAACTTGCATAGGCAAACCATATAAATGCCAATAATAAGGGTGCAAAAAGTAGTTTTTTAATAAAATGGTACTCTATTATTACCAATCCCATTAAAAATGCAACCATGATTGCTTGGATCATGGTTTTTTATATCCAATTTTTTGCAATATTTTTCGGTTATACATCCCAACCATTACTGTATATACAATTGCCCCGATACTGGCGGCACCTGCGGCGCCGACCAATTGAAACTGGTTCAACCACAAAATATTCAAAATTATTATTATGCTAATGGAAATCATCATCGCCCCAACCATTTTTATCGTTTCTTTCTGCAATTCGATTGGTTTATGTAAGAGGAGATTTGATTGCCAAATAAATCCTGATAAAGATAATAAACTGATAACAAATAATGGCTGTTTCAATGTTACACCTAAAATACTCAAGGTGAAATCAACTATCCATCCATTTACTCCCAGAAAAAGTAGGCCAATGAAACAAAACACCCATAACAAAATGCGTAGGGATTTACGCCAGAGTTTGATTGCATCTAATTTTTTATTTTGATTCCACAATTTCATAAGGATTGGTTGTAGGGCCATGGTCAGGGGAAATACCAATAATGAAAATGCTCGAATTATTAATTCTGATAAGGCGGAGTATTTTCCAACATATTCAAACCCCAAAAACTGTTTAATTAACATCCGCTGGATATAGGGTATGCTTGCCTGAAGGGTCATCCAAATCGCCAGAGGAAATCCATATTTTAACCAACCATATGTAGATTGCTGTGTGGTGTACTGATCCGGTAAACTCCGTAATAGAATGCCAATTCCGATGAAAGCTGCCATAAAATATGCAATGCCATATGCTAATAAAAATGCTGAAATACTTTCGTTTAAAAAATACATACTTACTGGAAATACAAAACTAAAACTGCTCAAAAAAATGGAAATCTTCATGACTGCCTTTGATTGGAAAACTGCCTGTAATCCCGCATGGACAATGTAAAAAATAATCATGGCAACGATGACCACATGATAGACAATTAAAGAGAAATAAAAATTTCCGTTAAAGCTGAAATCTGTTAAATACATAAACAGCATTGAAAATGTCCCAAATAATAACCCAATCCCTATAGCCATGAGGCTTGCTCTTTTAATTTCACCGAGGTCATGTTTGGTCGGTTGAAACCGTATCCACGACTGTCCCAGCCATCCGCAGGAAAAAACCGTTACCATATTCGCAGCTGTGAGAAATAAGATAATTTGACCATATTGTTCAAATCCATATAACCGAACGAAAACGGGTACAGATATAATTCCGATCAATCCGGGTATTGATTTTCCAAGAAAATATGGAATTCCATGTTCCCGGATAATATTAAATATCATATAGAAAATTAATTCAATATGGCGAGAAGGGGGATCATGACTTCTTTGGAAATAATTATAAAGAATATAAATACTATACCTAAGAAAGTCGTCAATATGGTACTCATGATCACCCGGGGTGAGGTTTTATCCAGAGGCGGCACAGGTTCATCTACAATTTCAACCATTGGTGTTCTTTCGACTTCTTCTATTTTGGCTTCTTCAAACTGTGTCTGAAGTGTTAAATATAAATTATTCTGTAATGTTACATCTCGCATTAATCGAGATTCTTCCAGCAAGAGTGATGGGGATTTATTTGGGCGGCGGTTTCTTTCTCGAAAGTTTTTTAAACCACTTTCTGCTTGAGAGAGCTCTTTTTTTACCTCGACAATTCTTTCTTCAATAAATTGTCGTTTTTGACCCATTTGCCTCGTTTTAATATCCACTTGCATTTTATTACTCAATTGCACCAGAGTATTTATCATATTTGATGCCAATAATGGATCATGGGCATCCATTTGAATATGAATCAGGGGGGAGAATCTCGTTTTTGTCACACGGATTCGTTTTTTCAAATAATTGTTAATTCGAATCTCCCCTATTTCGCTTGGTTTATTCTCTAAATCAAGATGATTTAAAAGGAGTTGCCGCAAGGGCTGGGCCGGTTGTGATTTTTTTAATTGAAATTCTGTATTTAATAATTTTCTTTTGATACCATCACTCCTGAGTATCTCAAAAAACAGTTCATCCCAGGCAATAGATTCATTCGCTACGGGAAAGCTTAATCCTATTTGGGCCGCTGCACCTGTGAGTCCGGAAAAATCACCACCGGAATCCCCTGTGGGAATTACACTTGCTTTTGCGGTATAAATGGGGTCTGCGATAAATTGAAAATAAACAAAACTAGCCAGGAAAATGGATACACTCATGAAAAGAAGTGTTTTCCTTTTCTCCCGTATCAGGGAAAATAATTTAGGTAATATTCCAGCAGGATTCTCTTCTATCACTGGAAAGGATGCGAACTCATTCTGAATCGTCAGCAAATGTTTGTGTGGAATTATGTTGTTTTTTAACCAACCAGAAAGGGTCTGGGCCGTAACACCAAAATGTTCTGCTACTTCATAAAAATGACGATACCCATTCTTTTGCATTAATTCATCGATGATTTGACGAACATTGCCGGATTGCTCCATTGTCTTTTTCACCAATTACCTTGGTCATCGGTTACTATCAGATAGTAGTCGGTTATGCCATTCCCAAATGATTTGGTCGTTCCAGTAAGCCCATAACCTACACCTGGACCAAGATTCAGCAGTTTACCACCTATTTCAAAATTAGAGCCTCCATAGGTTTGGCTCCATTGAACCTCCCCCCCCGTATTAAAATGAATCAACAAAAAATCTTCTGCTTCCAGACCCATATGGGTTGTGGTTCCCAGTGCAGTAAATCCGCCCTTATCTGTTTTTACCATTTTCCATGTATTTGTTGAACTTGCTGGGTAAATATGACTCCATATTGTATTCCCAATAAAATCTGTTTTAATGGCCCAGAAATCTAACCAACCATTTTTTAAGGAATCCGTCTGACCACCAATAATAATGCTTCCATCATCATAGGTGATTACATCCGTGGCCATAGAAAATCCATTATAATCAATTACTTTTTCCCATAAAAACTTTCCATCAGCATCTAAGCGGACCATCCACATGTATCGGTGTATTGTACTGTAAACATCCGTATATCCTACGACAATGAGCCCACCATCCGTGATCTCCTTCACAGCATACCCCATGTCATTATAATATTTTCCAAAATTCACATCCCAAATAATTTCACCATCCTGTGAAAGCTTCATGACCCACATATCTCTTCCACCCAGTCCATAGGAGTAAGTATACCCTGTTACAACCAAATTACTATCTGACGTGGCAATAATATCGTAAGCAGCGTCATTATCTGGGCCCCCAATTGCTTTTTCCCAAATAACGGAACCACCTGAATCGGTTTTAACAATATAAAAATCTTCTTTACGACTGTAAGATGTGGTAAACCCCGCAAATGCATATTGATTATCTGTGGCTTGGCATGCTGCCCTAAAGGCTTCTCTTCCCGCTTTTCCATATTGATGGGACCACTGGCCATTGCCAGCCCAATCTGTCTTTACAACCCAAGCATCCCAGTTACTATTTTGGCTGAAAGTAGTTGAAAATCCTGCAATAATTGTACCGCCATCAAAAGTAGGTGTCGCACCATAGGCGTATTCTTCATGAACACCGCCATAGGCTCTTTTATATCCATTTAAGTCAGGAATTACTGTTCGTTCCTCCTCACATGCAAATCCAAGAAATGTGACAATGATAGTTAGGTAAGTGAATTTATTCCCCAATATTAATTCCCCGTGATAGTTGTAGAATTTATAACCAGTAATAATGTAGCCAGTGAGCCAACAATTCCGGCCAATTTTTCTGTTGTTTCAAGCGTTGACCTATATTCATCTGGGCTTTTTTCACCTATAAACAGTTGGGAGCCGGATACTAATTGAGGAGAAATTAGGAATCCTTTTGACTGTACCATACCATTTGGATAAATAATATAGATCCGTTTGTCTGAGCCTGATGGGGAAATGCCTCCCGCCATTTTTAAGGCGGAGCGAATGGTAATTGATTTTTTTGCAATCCCATATATTCCCGGAGCATTTACTGCACCTATGATTTCAATTGTATTTTGATCATATAATACGGAAATAGAATCGCCATCCAAAATTAACATTTGGTCACTTTGCCATCCCAATCGAAGGCTATCTCGAAATATTTGCACCCCATTATCAAGGGCATTCCCTAATTTGCCACCGGCATTTAATAAGACCTGCATTAGTGGCAACCCATTTTTTTTCACTGGGTACAGTCCGGGTTGTTTAATAGCACCGGAAATCATGACAGTGCCAGGTATGGTATAAAGTGGACTTTTCATAAAAATAATTTGATCATTTGGGTTTGGTTTATAATCAATTTTTTCCATTAATATATCTTTTAATTGAAATAATCGAATTTCTCCATCAGAAATTATTTTTATTTGGGACAGCCATTCTTTATTAACTATTTTTTCCGGACCATAGCTAAGAAACTTTAATAGTTTTGCTAAACTCATTGTTGAATCGTATGGAAATTTAATTGGTGATAATCCTATGCCATATACATGAAAATAAGATGGAATATAATCCATTTTGTAAAAGGTTACGATATCTCCATTATTTACTTTAAACGTATCCAATTCGGCATTAGATATATACATATTCATTGTATGAATTCTGCCATTAATACGGTGCAGGCGACTCAAATGCGCTAATGAATTTGCGCCTGGATTCATTCCCCCAGCAAATTCCAAAAGATCTCCCAGGCTTTCGGTGGAACGTAATTCATAAATTCCCGGGTGCATTACCTCTCCAGTAATTGTTACGGTTGAACCCCGGTTAGGTATATGGATTCGATCACTTTCTCTTAAAAATATTTTTCGATAAGATTGGCCTTCTATAAAGAACTTATAAAAATCAATAATATCCAGTTGTGAGCCTTCTCTCATTATTAAAATGTCCCTAAGAGACCCTGTGGTATCAACACCGCCGGCATAAATGAGTGCGGTAAGGGGATCAACAAATGGTGATATTACATGATATCCCGGTGATTTTACCCTCCCGCTAAAATTGAGTGTTTTCCCGGAAACTTTCCCGTGGGTCACATCAATAAACGTATTTGCTTTCGCGCCTTTCATTGTGGCATATACGCGGCTAAATCTTTTTTTTATAACATTTTCTGCCTTGGAAAGTGTGAGTTCACCTATTTTAATGAGTCCGATATCATTTATGAAAATTGTTCCATCCCTAGCAAGGATTTTTTTCTCTCTTCTTTCAGTTTCACCCCATACGGAAATAATTAATTCATCACCGGGACCTAAAATATAATCGGAAGGGGGAATGGTTCTTTCCCATAGTTCTCTTTGTTCAAAATTATAAAAATAATCATACCCAAAATAATTTAGACGCTCAGCTGAGTCCAATAAGGATTCAATTACATTTAAACCAATAATATCTTCTTTTAATCGTTTTAATTTTAATCGATAATAGGATTCAATTTCTGCGGGTGTTACTAATATTTTTACAGGTACATTAGTAGAATCAAATTGTTCTTCAAGCTCCAGCAATTCATCCAGCATATTTGGATCCGTTAATTTTGGATCTGTACCTAATTGCCTTTGGATTCTTTGGTCTTTGAGCTGTGCTTCATTCAATCCTGTATCTCTATTCGCTGCATTTTGACCTATGGCTATTGAAAAGAGCAATAATGATTGGATTATATAATTTGCCGTTCGTTTCATGTTATTTATTATGATTGATGATTAGTTCGATATTAACGTATTATTCCGAATATTCGAAGATAATAATATTCGATAAAATATTGTTTATTCGATAAAATATTCGCA